>CAURFS010000001.1:0-49406 GCA_963523845.1 uncultured Campylobacter sp.
CGAGTTGGCGTTTGGGCTGAAGCAGAGGCTCGGGAATTTCGAGTTTTTCGGAAAGTATCTAAGCCGCAAGGGTAGGGATCAGATCATCAAATCCTCGCGTAGAAATTTAGGCCTAGCGCCGGATCCGAACTACCAAAGCAACTACCAGACCTTCACCAACGACGGCAGAAGCGAAAATAAAATTTTAACCTTCGGCGTTAAAACGATCGAGGATTATGAGGCTTTCGGCACGCTAAACGGCTTTGAGCTGGGCTTTGAGCACATCAAGATGAAGACGAACAACACCCTTTACGACATATCGCTTGATAGAGAAACGCTTGAAGATGAAAAGATCGTCGAATACGACGGCAGACTGATGAGGTTATCGGAGCTGCCGGCGCAGGACTACGCTAGGCCTTGGACTGCGAGCCTAAACATCATCACCAAAATTCCAAGCTACGGCATCAGCGTAAATAACTTCCTCTCGTTTAAAGGCTCGCAAGAAGCAATCGCTCGCACGGGCAGGACGCCCGCGGGCAAGTATCCTGCCAGATACGACAAATACGAAAAGGTAAATCTCGGCAAAAGCTACAGCTGGGATGCGCGCATCGGATACGCTAAAAAGATGGCGGGCGAGGTGGAATTTTTTACGAATTTAGACATCTACAACGTCCTAAATAAGCGCAATAAAGCAAGGCTTAGCAGCGATACCTCGCTCGATCTGGTCTATGAGGCGGGCAGGCAGTTTTGGCTGGAAGCGGGCATTCGGTGGTAGCGTAAGCTAAATTTGCGGAGCTTTTGAAATTCCACGGCTCCGCAAAGTTTCGTGAAATTCTTTGAAATTTATGGCATTTTGCGAGATTTCAAATTTCACGCCGCGCTCCTTAAAATTCCGCACTGCACTCATAAAAATTTTAGTGCGCGTGCGCCGCAAAATTTCAACGTACGCCAAATCACAAAATTTGCGCCCAAATTTAAGTTGAACCAATTTAAGGAGCCGAAACGGCTTTTTAAATTTTAACGCCGATGTCGCCTAATAAGCCTTTTTATTGAAATATCACAAATTGCCTTTGAAATTTTGACGGGCTAATATGCCGATAATTTAAGAGATAATAGCAAACCCTTTCAAAGTCCGCCGCGCTCATCATAAAACTGATAAATCCGCCCTTGCCGTCATAGATGATCAAAGCATCGATCGCGCGGAAGCTAAATTTCCCCTCCGTGATCTTTGAAAAAATCAGTTTGGAGATGAAAAATGGCAAAATCAATGCCACCGCGCTCATAATAAAAATTATAAATCCTCTAAGGCTCTGTAAAAATCCGGCGAACGCTATACCTATCACGATAAACGAAAGCACAATGCCGATGGAATTTCTGGCCGGCACGATATGTCCGAATAGCGGCGTGGCGGTGAGCTTTATGAGCGATATCTCATCAAATTTTATAGATTTCGTGATTTTGCCTTTATTGACGTAGTTGATGCTCCTGTCCGTCAAATGAACAAAGCGCGTATGGGCGCTGTTGAGATAAGATACGACGGCGAATGCTACAGGAACAAACGGCGTATAGTATGGGAAAATATCGCCTATATACAGAAACACCGGTACCGCCAAGGGAGCGAAGAATAGATTATAAATAAAGAATACTATTATGTTGTAGTCTTTTACAACGAGGGGTTTATTGTCAAATTTCGGCGGATTTTGGCGCTCGGCGTCTTGCCTAGACTGCGACCGCTGCAGCTTTTGCAACTTTTGTGGCTCGTCTTTTAAATTTAGCATTGAATTTTTACTCCTGTTTTGAAGTTCGTCGCGGACGGTCTTAGTGCCTTGCAGTGTCAAATTTGGCTTTGCGTTTAAATTTTATCGTCAAACAGCGCGCGGACATCTGCCTAGAAGCTTTTTACATAAAATTGACAAGATCAAAATTGCGGGCAAGTCACATTTGGAAGATAGAAATTATACGACTTCCTTGCACTCGCTCGTAGATTTCGAGACTCATGCCCGCTGGCTGGAACTAAGCCCGATAAGGACGATCAGCCCGATGGCTCTAAGTTTTAAGGTCGATGTCCGCCGGCCGCAGCACCTTTGCAAGCTGTATTTATCAGACGTGCATTTGGCAAATGCCAAAAACCGCGAACTCTCCGGCATAAAGCCGCCGTAGCCCGCTCACTAAGTAAATTTACTTGTTCTCGGCGCCGCTTCGGCTAAATTTTAGATCTCGCAGCGCATTTTTTGTCCGCGCGCCGCTTTTTTGTATTTCAAATTTAAACCTTGCGGCGACATTTCCGCGTTCGCGCTGCCGCCATTGAATCCACTTCAATTTAAAAGCTCGCGCCTACTTTACATAAATTAGATGAAACCTATGCGCGCTCGTCTCGTTAGTCTCGGGCGCCACAGGGTCGCAGCGCGGATACCACCGCAATCACTGCTAAAATTTGACCTATCCTGCTAAGATCGGCAATGAGGTTTAAATTTAAGTTGTGTTGCTCGGTAGGCAAGCAGGCGGATGCTCGGTCGCATTTTGACGCTTCGGGCTTCCTTGCTGAAAAAATTTAACGCCCTCCTGTAAAAGCCCCGCGCTCACGTAAAGCCGCAGCCTGCCTAGGCTCGGCGTATCCATCGCTATCTTACGTTCTTTGAATTCCGCGCTAAATTTGTCGACCTCGCCGCACGCTCTAGCGATGCAATCCCAAGCAGAGCCCGTCTGCGTCCTTTCAAAATTCTATTTCGTTAAAATTTGTCCGCGCCGCGTATCGGTCCGCGCACGCTTACTGCACCGCTGCATGAAATTTCGAGGCCTCACGGCTCGAAATCAAAGCAGTAAAAATCATCCGCCTCGCTCCAAAGCTCCTCTAGCGAGCGTCCGTCTATCTGCGGCGCGGTATAGAGCTCTCGCAACGTGGCGAAATACCGCTCGCCGCTTGCGTTTGCGCCCGCCTCGTCCGCGCATCTTTGAAACGGGCAGCGATCCGCATAGGCGATGATCAAGTATTGCGCGCCGCGCAGGCGAAAGCTAAGCTCGGGCTCGCCGCCCTCGGCTACGCATTTTAGCAGCATTTGCTCTATGGTTTCAAATGAGTAGTCTGACATTTCGCTCCGATCTTAAAATTTTATCGCCGCCGCGACGCTTACTGTGCCGCCACATATCGCGAGCCATTTTATTCCGCCAAAAACCCGAAGCGCTCGATCATATCCAAAAGCATATCGGCTCTGCAAATTTCATCGTCCAGCAGGTCATCGTATTGATCTCGCAGTCGCTCGGCGTCTTGCGCCACGGGCCCTAGATACTCCCTAGCCTGCGCGGGCTGCCCTTTCATCACGTAGTATTCGCCTAAGATCACGCGAGCTCGCGTCTTGCTAACCTCGTCGCCTTCGCCCTCAAGTGCCGCTTTTAGGCTCTGCACACCGCCCTCCTCAAGCCCCCGTGAGAGCTGCGTTACCTTCTGTAAAGCTTCGCATCCATTTTCGCTCCTTAGTTAAATTTCATTTGAAATAATAGAACAAATTCCCATCCCGTCGCGATCTGCACTCGGGTCGCAAAACATCGCGCGCCTTTAAATTTAAAGTGATTTAAATTTAGCCCGCATCGTAAGCCTCGAGCATATCGAAGGTCGGAGCGAAAAAGAGCGCGCCCGTCTTTGCGGTGCTGAAATCCAGTAGGCGGTCGTAGTTGCCTCGCGGGCGGCCGATAAACATACTCTCAAGCATTAACTCCAGCGTGCTAAAGGTGCTTGCGTAGGCGATGAAGTAGGTTCCCGTCTCGCCGCCCTGCACAAACGGCATGTTGTCGCGCACGACCTTTTTATCGTCGCCGACGTTGGCTGCGGCGGAGTGCGAGTTGCTAGGCTTGATCTCCTCGCTCATCTCGATATCGTTTTGCTTGGATCTGCCGATGACGCGCTCTTGCTCGGCGACGCCCGCAGCGTTCCACGCGTTCATATCGTGGATATATTTCTGCACGAAAAGATAGCTGCCGCCCTTGTACGCCGCATCCTCGTCGCCTACCTTGGCGAAAAAGTCGCGATCTGCGCTCTGGGGATTTTCGGTGCCGTCCACAAAGCCGATGATAGCGCGCCCGTCGTAGTATTTAAAGCCGCAGATCTCCTCCTCGCACATCGCGACGTCCTTTAGCGCGGCTTTGATCTCGCTTGCCATATCGTAGCAAACGGCTTGATTCGCCGCTCTGATGTGGATATGGATATCGCCTCCGGTAGCGGGCGCGATGTGTTTATCGCCTCTAATCTCTTCGAAATTTTTTAGCTCTTTCGGCAAAGGCTTCGGCAAGCCGAGCATTTTCCACGCCTCAAAGCCCACGCCCAGCACGCAGCTCGTTTCGCTAGCCGCGCCGAATCTCGTAACGGCGGTTTTGTTTAAATTTATCACCAAACCGCAAAGACCCTCGAAAGCCTTTTTGCAGGTGGCTTTGTTTGCGCTAAAGCGCCAGATCATAAATACGGTGTTGTTGCCGGGCGCGTCGGTTACGTTTTGGGATTTGACATGCGCACAGGCGCAACTTTTTTCTTCACTCATTTTTCTCTCCTTCAAAGTGAAATTTAAAAGGAATTTTAGCGCAATATCGGTAAATATTGGGCGTAGAGATAGAATTTAGGCAGCTTTCGGGTTTGATTTTAGGCGGAGGAAATTTTTATCTTTGATCGTTAAATTTGCGGCAAGGGTGGAATTTTGTCTTTAAATTTATAAAATTTGCGCCGAGTTGGAAAGCGAAATTTCATAGCTTTGCGGGGATGAAATTTTAAGACAGTGGCAGATGGGAAGGTATTTGAAAAATGCCTTATAATATCGCAACAACAAGGGGTATAAAAATAATAGTCAGCTAAAAAATCAGCAAAAAGTAGTCGGTAGAGGATGAATTTAAATACTTTTTATCGCGCTATTAGGTTCGTTCATAGCGCTATCGTCGATAGATATTAGCGTGCCGCCCTCTAAACCCAAGTCATATTCGACATCGCGCTCATAAAAGCGCCTTTTTGCGTGTTCTTCGTCCATATCGGCGTCGGAATTTACGCTGACGACTTTCTCATCTGCGCTTTGCTCTTGCATATCCGTATCCCGTGTGTCGCCCGCCTTGCGAAAAGCGCCGCGTATGTCCTGCACGAGCGCAAAAGCTTTGGAACCGATGCCCAATACTTTCAGCGAGGTAGTGAGATACATTTGCGACGTGCTGGTTGCGCCTGCTGCCGCAAATCCACCTATAGACGCCCCTTGTGTAGCTGTAGAGCCTAGACCCGCGGAGCTGCCGGCGCTCGCCCAAGAGCTTACGCTCACGCCGTTGTAAAGCTGGCAGGTTTGATTGGCGCCTGCTGCTCCTGCAACGGCCTGATTGGTTGCGGTGCTCGCGTTTTGAGCGGCGGCAGTTTGAAAGAAAAAGTCTTTTGCGGCGGTATAGATCGATCCGATCGCGCCGACCCACCCCATTACTCGACCAATTTTGCTGAGAGTTTTACTACCTGCTATCATTCCTAACGTAGCGATAAATCCGCCGATTGCGCCTACGATTGCGAGCGTCGCCATAACGCCTGCTAAAGTTACTGTTCCGCCGCTACCTACGATTGCTCCTATTGTAGCCCCTGCGGCAGGACCATAAGTGCCTACGCTTACCGCTATTAAAAAAATAGAAAGAAAAAATAGAACGGGAGGTATTATTTGCTTATACCAGCCTCCTTTTTTTCCTTTTGTATGATAGGTGACGCCATAAAGGTTATTCCAATTTTTTACCCAGCGTCGAACTCCCATTATTGGGACATCGCTGTCTGCGTAAAAAAGAGGATATGCCGCGGCAGATATCGAACCGAAATCAGGTTTATCATCCCCTCGTTTATTGAATCCTGTGTATATACAAACCGTCGCATCAGATGTATCGATTAAATAATTATCCACGTATTCAAACTCGGTGATCCCTAATTTTGTCGCTATATCTTGAGCCATTGCAAGCCCTCCATATGTCGATACTCCATAAGATTCAAAAGGGGATTTATAATAAGTTTCTAAAATTGCACGAAATTTCTCAAAAGAGAATTTACTCCCAAAATTTTTGCAATAAAAGCTAAAATCGGATACCTTGGTTTTCTTTACCCAAAAATAGTCAGTTATTTCGCCCTCGCTCGGGCCGTTATATGTTTCAATAGGATTTTGTTTGTTAAAGAGCTGCGAAAGCCCGAGATTATTAACCCCGTCTCTAGCGTATGGCTGCACGCCGCCGCTATTGATATTGTATGCTCCATTCTCGGGTTTTATCCATTCTCCACTTACTGCATGCCCCCATCTTTTTACTTGCTCTGTTTTGTCTTTGCAAAAATAAACTCGCCCCCATTTTTTAGTGTTTAGGTATATTACGCCAACCCGTCCTTTACGGACAAGCTGTCTGTGGAGATATTCATATATGCGACCATATGAAACAGCGCTCCATATCATCCCGTTAGTAGCATCGGCCACTACGTCGCCCGAGGGGTTGTGATAAAATGCGGCTGCTTCAGTAGGCATTACGGCACGACCTTATCGATCGCATCAAACATTTTTGTAGTCATATCTGTGGGCGCAACAAGCCCGCCTATGGAGTGGCCGAATACGCAATCTTTAAGCAAAGATGCCTTTTGGATTCTAAGCTTGTCGTCGTAGCTTTTGATCTCTCTATCTATCGCTAGTCCACGCTTCTTTTCGCTATTAGTTTGCTCTTTGATTAGAGCCGTGCGAGCTTCGTTGAATGCGGCTTCTTTGTCCGCTAGAGCAAGCTTTTTCTCCATCAAATCGAGCTCGCGATTTTTGAGTTTGACATCCGCATCGGCGATCTTTACTTGAGCTTCGAGCTGTTGTTTTCGTAGCGGCAGCTCCTCACCTTCGCTTAGAAGCCGCAGGGCGATCTCTTGGCTGCTCGTCGTTACGCTCTGCGTCATCGAAACGAGAGTGTTGCAAAGCATATCAAATTTCTTATCATTCGCCGCTCCGTATTTTTCAAAATACTCATCGATCTTCCCCGCGAATTTATCATACGGGGTATCGGCCGCCATAGTATCGCCGAGCACGCGTTTATAAAGCTCGCTATATGCTTCCTTATAATCAGCCATTTTTTAGTCCTTTGATATAATTCTCGACTCTTTTTGGAGTCTGGCGATACAGCAAGCTTGCGCGTAGGTTTTTTGCCGCCTGCGCGTAGTTTCCAGCCTCTATGCAGCCCAGAGTATGACGGAAGCCTAAGAGCCCCGCAAGCCCTAGCTGATATGCCATTTCAAGGATGGTGTCTTGAATGCTCTGCGGTTTGCTAGACAACCAAGGCAGACACTCCAGCACTCGCTTTTGAAGCTTCGCAACTTTCAAATTTAGGATTTTTTCCGCTACTTCTCGGCTCATCGGCTCCGCCTTGCCGCCGTTTAGCTTGAGTTCATCGGGGCTAAGAACGGCTACCAAAAAGCCGTATCCTATCGTAGCCTTTCCGAGGCTGTCTTTGTATATGTGATCCCGAAAGCCCTCGTGAGCTTTGATGTTTTCTAGCAGGCTCATACTCCCTCCTCGTTCGTGATTTCGATGAATTCTATGTGTTTGCCTATGCAAATTTTGAAAAATGAGTTATATGTTTGCACCGAGTTCGTAATCCCCGCGGCGTTGTGTCCGTCGCCTACGAGGATACATCCAGATGTTTCTTGCGGGATGTTGCCCGTATGGATCAGAATGTATCTATCTTTTGGCACCAGCTCGTTGTATAGAAGCGGACACATTCGCTTCTGGCTCGGGCTAGCATACCACTGCATCAGGTAGCGCCCCGCCGGTATACGCCTATCCTTGCCACGCTGCGTAGTATCTGCGCCCGCGGGCTCAAGGGTAAAGCATTCAAAAAGCCTTTTTCCGTCGTCAATGATCGTTAGCTTCCCGATCGTGCCGTCGTGAATGTTTTTAAATCTATTTATCTTTATCCTCATAATTTTCCCTTTCAAAATCCATATCTTTTAAATTTTTAATCTTCTTTGACAAGAAGCTATTTATCTTCGCTCTGACCCAATCGGCGCCGAACCAAGCCACCGCACCGCTTAGGGCTATGCAGGTTTTAGGGTTACCCGGCATAAACTCGCTCAGCACCGCGTAGCTCACAAATGCAAACAGCATCGATGAGCCTACCGCTACCAACCACGAGACAACCTTTTGCCCGCCCGATCCTCGCAGCTTCATATTGCCACTACCGATCCCCAACATCGAGCCCAAAAAACTTATAACCCCTACAAGTATGTAGTTCCACACTTCTTTATCGATCCCCCACATTCGCGCACTCCTTCAGGAGCGCTTCGCAGGTTTGATAGTATTTTGCCAGCTCGACCGCGCTTTGCATATTGCTTGAATCAAATTTAGGCTTCACAGGGAGGCTTACTTTGCACTTTATCGGAACGAGGACGTCTTTATATTCCGTCCTTACCATCGGCGCAGGTTTCGCCGCACACCCGCTAAGAGAAACGCACAGCGCCAGCCCTATCAGAAAAAGAAAAAACCTGATGATATACTCTCGCTTGTGCTTAGCCAGCTCTTTTTGGTAGTTTTTATCCATCAAAAACGTCTTGCGCAGAGGCTTTGAATACTGCGGCATATATAGCTGTCCTGTTTTCATCTGCCCATCTCCCTAAAGATTTCCTCATAAAATTTCAGCTTCTTTTCGCATTTTGCGTCCCTTATCGGCACATTTATCGGCTCGTATCTAGTTTCTATCTCTTTTTTGATGATAGGACCGGCGTTTTTGAGCTTTTCGTTTTGCAGAGCGATCTCTTTAACTTTCTCATTTTGCAGATCGATTTTTGCGTTGCAAGCCTGCAAATTTGAGAAGCTGATGAGCTCTTGCGTTTTGGCGAATACTAGGTCTTTATTTAGCTGCTCAATCTTGCCCTTTAAATTATGGTTCCACCCCACCAGCGCAAGGCAGGTAAGTAGAAGCGCTGCGATAATTCCAAGGTAAATTTTAAAGTTCATATTGCCATCCATAAAATTAAAAATGCCACGTCCTGCATAGCCCCATAAAGGAGCTCTTGCCTAGCCCACGCACTTTCAATCTCAAATTTCTTGAGCCTAAATTTGAATTTCGTGCGGTATCCCAGCTCACAAGCAAGCGGAAAACCTGCCGCAAGCGCTACAGCTAGAAGCGGCGCGGCGTAAAGACCCGCAAAGGCTAGCGGTACGAATACCGGTAGCCACCAAAGTAGCCCGCGCAGAGATAGGCAAACGCGGCAAAACGCTAGCCAATGAGTTTTGGGCTCGAAAAGCCTAGCGGCGATGCGCTCTATGAGCCTATTTTCGCGCTCATCCTTGAAACCGCTATGGGTTACGAGAGCGCCGACCCATACGCCCCAGCCTTTGGCTTCTCCTGCGAGGTAGCCAAGCCCGCAGATGATCGCAAGATAGAAATTCCCCAAAAAGGCAAATATCAGCAGAGCCACTACCAGCGCATTGATTTTCGCAAAGTAGGCGTATTGCCCGCGTAGTCTATTGAGTATCCAAAACATCATCGCTCCTTTGGGCGGCTTTTGACTATGTCTGCGAATTCATCGCCGAGCAGATACCAAAAAGGTCTTGAGCCGTCCTCGTAGCGAAACTTCGCAAAGTCGTCCGGATGCGTCGCAAGGTGTGCGATCACTCGAAAAATATTCATCATATTGGAATGATCCCATTGGTCGCATTTTCTAGCACGCAAGAAGATCACTATCGGGGAAGCCAAAATTCCGAGGATAAACGCCGAGAGAAAAATCAAAAGGTAGCTCATAACGCCACCTCGATCGTATCCGTAAACACTATGGCCTCTAACTCTTTTTTATCCTTGGCTTTTGAAATTTTCAGCTCATACTGCCATTTTAGGGTGTGGAGTTTTTGCCCGCCCAGCTGAATGGCCTTTTTGATACGCTTAAGCTCCTCTTGGCCGTTTATCTTTTTCATCGTATTGTCATACATGCGAAACGCTCTAATTTCTAGGCTGTCGAATATATCGATCATAGCCTCGACGTTGAGGAGGTATCGATAGCCACCATTGATAACGCCGAAGTCCTTGAGATTGATTTTGCAGCTATCTCCCATATCGTGCGTCCATCTTGCAAGCTCTGCGGTCTTTGTTTCGCGCAGTTGTTCGATCGGAGGCTCTCTCATCTTCTGCGCTTCGGCTTCGGATATTTTTACCAGTCCCTCCGCTATTTGATCCTCGCCTGCGTCATCATCGTAAGCGTAAATTTGATTTTGTGAATTTTTATAGTATTTCATCGTTTATCCTTATCGTAGCTCTAGCCATTTGATTATATTACCCGAGCTTTGCGCGGCAAGCGAATACGTATCTCCCGCCTGCAATATCCAAAAAGCGCTTATGGAGGGAGAAGCATTCATGCCTCCCACATATTGAAAATAGACAATTCGTCCATTGACCGAAAGTTTTATATCTGCCGTGCCGCCCAAGCTGCCAGATTGCAGCGTAACAGATAGGGCTATCGGCCTGCCCGTGGTGTTAGTGTAAGTCACGCCGATCTGCCTTTGCGCGGTGACATCCTGCCAGCTTTGACCTATACCGATGCTAGCGTTTTTGTCTATGTATTCTTTCGCTGCTTTTTCAGATACCGCCGTGTCGCTCAAATTTCCCGTGATGGAATTTTTAAGCTTTGCGATGCCCGCTTTTGTTTCGGTGGCGGCTTGCGGAATATCATCTTTTTTGGCATACTTATCAGCGGCAAGCCCGCCGAGTTTTGCACTATCGGCTGCCTGCTCGTTTTTCCCTAGCTTGCTTGCAAGGTTTGTTTCTAGCGTGTTTATTTGGGTCTTTAGCGCATAATCGCCCGCGGGGCTTCCTCCCAGTTTTGCGCTATCTGCGGCAGTTTCGGATTTGCCGAGCTTGCCGTCTGCAGTGTTTTTTAAATCGTCAAAATCCGATTTATTGGTTTTTAATTTTAGTAGTTCCCCGATCTTTTTGCTTGAATAAGTAGTCGTTGTTTTTTCCGCAGTATCGTCGATTATCCCGCTTTTTAAGACGGCCTCTATCTCCGCTTTTAGCTTTTGCATACTTTGAAATAAAGCCTGTTGCTGCTCGAATTTTTGATTTATCGTGGCAGCTTTTTCCGAAATATCTTTATGCGCGACGTCCACCTTGTCTTTAAGCTCTTGGACGAAATTTTTATCTTGCAAGACCTGATTTGCTTTTTCCAAGATGTCGTTGTAGATGGCGTTTAAGCGGCTGTTGTCAATTTTGCCGATAGAATCAATCGCTTTTTCTATTTCCGCGCTTAAAACTTTTAGAATTTCAAGCTTTTCAGCACCCAGTTTAAGTTCATAAATCGATACCATTTTTTACCCCTTTAATATGCTTGCGGCGATGAGAGCATTAAGGATTTTTAGCCGCTCCGCCAAAGCCCGCAGCAGCTCTAAAATGTCGATGTCCGATATTGCCTCGGCGTTCAAAAGCGCCGTATTGAAATCCTCTTTTGAAATTTTATTTCGCATAAATTTTGTCCTTGCCATCATTTGCGATATAGTCCGAAATGATTTCAAGCGCCAAATCCCTATAAAAAGCGTCCTGATTGATGATAAACGCTACGTAGTTGATTACCGCATACGTTAGGCTTTCATCAATCATGATATGCTCCTTTTCGTCATCAAAATTTGGCTTGTCGGGGTATGTGATATAAAAGCCGTTCGCGACGTTTCTATATACTTGTTCGCTCTCTACGCTACGCAATAATTCGCTAGGCGTGCATTTGTTGGCTACCCACAGCATAGCTTCTAAAAACATTTCGGACAATATCTGATCGGGCGGCATCTTTTTGCCGCCCACGATCTTATGGGCTAGAAATTCTTTTGCGAATTTCGATGTCATTATTTAACCTTTAAGCCTACGCCGATTGCAAAAGCGTCCGCATTTCGCACCTCAAGCGTTGCCTCGGTGTAGTAGCGCTTTTGTTTTGCGGTCTTGCTCGTGGTTACGTTCTCAATCATAGTAGGGATCAAAAGTCCGTTTTTCATAAAGCTAAAATCGCCCGCAATTAGCACGTCGTCTAACCTGTTTTGCTCGGACAAGTATCGGTGAAGTCTAAAATTTACCTTTCCGAAGTCGGTGTCAAGGCTTACGACGCTTGAATTGATGCTTTTTTCGTTGCCGAATTGGCGGGTAGCGAAAGCATTGATCGCCTTTTTGAGTTTTGCGCCGATGAAAACGTCTCTAGGCGTCGCGCCCGTATCCCAAATGCTTTGCAAAATTTGATTTAAATATTCCTCGGTTAAAACTGAAGGCGTGCCGGTCCAATCTTTCTTGCTGTCGAAAGCAAGGACATTGCCGCGTCTGCCGTTAGCAAATGTCGCCTCCCCTTTGGAAATATAGTAGAAAAGTCCCGCCATCTCTCCTGCGACCGCATCGGTTCGCGGAGTAGGAGCTTTGAATATGGATACTTTGGTGTCCGTATCGCGGCCTAGTCCGAATAGTGCGTATTCCATATCGCGCTTATGCTCTTTGGCGCGCTTAGCCGTTTCGCGCTCCATCTCTTTTCCGCCATAGGTGGCTACCTTCTGCATCGTATAAGATACGCTTATGTTGGTAGTGAAAATTTGCACGGAATTCGTGGTTTTTTGAAGAGTCGATTTTCGATCATCGGCAAAATCGCTAATCTCAAGCTGTGCGTTCTTTTTAGGCGCCGCGATATTGTCGGTTAGCCAACTATGTTCCGTGTTCGTAACGTTTGAAGTTCCGATGAGACTTAAGAGTGGGGTATCGTCCGCTCCGATTAGGATTATGCTATCGTAAACGGAGGGCTTTAGCCCTTCTCTTTTCGTTGCCGGGGCTTGAAAGCCCGTAGATGTGATTGCCATAACGTTCTCCTTTTGAAAGTTATGGCAATTTTCGCGCAAGTGCGGGTGCGTAATCTACCCATAAAACGCACTCTTTGGCATTTTTGGGTTAAATTTGAGGGATTTGTATAAATTTTGAGGATTTCGTGCGGCTAGGAAGCGGGGTTATTTCCCCGCCCCTCTTAGCTCTTTCATTCTGCCGCTTATATCTACGTATAGATTGGCTCTTTCGTTTTTCTTTAGTCCCGTGGAATATTGAATTTGATCCATCAGGCGTTTTAGACCGCTCCAATCGTCTTTAACTTTAGAAATTTCTCTTTGCCACTCGCCGATTGATGCATTTTTGAGATTTTGTGGTATAATAGAACTATCGAGCGACGGGACCCGCTGCGCGTCGGGCTCGTAACCCGAAAATGCAAGTCGTTCGCCGTTTTCGGCGTCTGCCGTCGCTTTGAATAATGAGCTTTCTTTAATATCCCCTTTGACCTTATACATTGTTTTAAAAGCAAGCCTGTTGTTTTTGGTTTGTGCTTCCTCTACGACTACATAATACCCGTCTTTTTGTTTCCCGCTTATGAGGGCTTTTAGTCCTTGCTTCGTTTGAGATAAAATCTGCTTGTCGGGGTTTTCGACATAATCTATGTAGCTTGCTATATCGTCGCGCGTTATCGCTATTTGCCCGCGCTTCGCTTCTGCTGCTTCGTTGCCGTGATTTTTTAAGGTATGCGTGATTTCATCGGCATAAATTGTCCGCTTTGTTTCGTTTGGATATTTAAACCCCAAATTTTTTGCTAAATCGGGAGCCACGCTATCTACGGCTACGATTTTTTTATTCTCTTGAGCGTATTGAATTATATCCGCATTTAAATTTTTGCGCCCTATGATTGCCATATCGCGGCCGCTTTGAGGGCTAGCATCGATGATGGCTTTGGTATCGAGGTTTTTTCTAATCCCCGCTTTTTGATTTTCTATTATGGCTAGGCGCTCTTTATCGTCTTTAGCATTTATTATCGCCTTTCTTAGCTCGGCAGGGGATAGCTCCTTTACTTTTTGGGAGCTTTGAGGTATAATAGGTTCATTAGCGACCGACCCCGCATTGTCTTCGGTAGCCATTGTCCGACTAGTATCGGAGTGTCGGCTGAGGCGCGCCGACCGGTCGCTGTTTTCTAACTCCGTATTTCCTAAAATTCTTTTCTGCCTATTTTTGCCCGCCTTTTGATCTAGCTCCTCTTTGATCTGTTGTTTTGCTCGCTCTACCAAATTTACCTTTTCTTGTGTGGTTAAGCTTGGATCTATCAACGCCTTTTTTAACTCCTCGGGGCTAAATTTAGCCCTTACGGCGTTTTGCGCCTCTTTGGCAGCATTTTTTGCCGCTATTTCACGCCCTTGATCTATTATGGCTTTTGCTATCCCCTCGGCTACTTCATCATTTGCGCCACTATTTTTAACCGCCTGCATAAATGAGCTTAGCCCTTCATTTACCTTAAGCGCTTTTAGCCCCTCTCGCAAGTGATAATCCAGCGCCGCATCATCACCCACCTTGCCTATGTATTTAAATACGGACTGCTTTAATCTATTTATTATAATGGCTCTTAGCATGCCTTCTCCGGTTTGGGCTATTCCCGCCCTAGGCATAGTAGGTTTGATGAAATTTTTATCTATGGTCGCAAATACATCGACTAAATTTCCTCTTGCATTTGCGAGTTGTAACATAGCATCTTTTAAATCCTTGCCTGCCTCGCTTTTTAAATTTATCTTTTGTAGGTTTTCTCTTAATCCGATGCCGTCTAAAACCTCGGTTAAGTTGCGGGTTCCGCGCTTGGCGATTTGAGAGTTAAAAAGCTCGCCCAGCAGATCGGTTTCAAACTTTTCAAGCTCGGCGGGGTTTAGCTGTCTGCTGAATTTATCCAAAATATCGCCCTGCGCCTTATCTGCATTAAATATCGCGCTTAATACGTCATCTGCGCTTGAGTTTGGATCGATTATTTTTTCAAAAAACGGGTTTCCTTTGATCTTGCTCATATCCGAATATTTAGCAAGCTCACTTTTTAGATATTTCGCATTAGGCGTTCCCTCAATAAGTCTATCTACCGCATCGTCGATGATTTTACCGACTGCGGAGGTGTCTACTTTCTGCCCGTAATGACCGTCTTTATTAAAAACCCTTTGGGCGTATTCATTAAAGTCTTTTTTAATCTTTCTTAGCTGTGAAAAATCCATCGGCCTATCTTTTAAATTTTCAAGAGCGCCTAGTAACGTTTTGGCTTCAGGCGTTTTTAGCTCGAATGCGTTTAGATTTTTCATCATAGCTTCTTTGGCATCTCGTATCGCCTCGCCGCCTAGCGTCGTCGTTTTGCCGCCCAGACTTTGCGCGATTTCGCTCTCCATTTTCCCGAAGTCGTCGCTTACTCTAGCGTAGAAATTCGAAACGTCGCGGCTTATCTCCCCCTTCGGCATATTGGGTAGAATTTTCCTTACCGCATTTACGTCTGATTGAGCTAAAGCTGCCAAATTCCGAGCCGCTTGACCCGTTTTATCCCCCTGTAAGGCGTTTATAACATTAGATGTCGCTTTATTATCGCCTAGGGCAAAATCCACGATCTCTCGCTGCACCTTATTCACGCCCTGGGCGTTATTTAAAAAATCCGACGCCTTATCCAGCTTAAGCTTTCCCGCCGTATTTGCTAAATGATCTTTGATAAAATTTATAGGCTTGTTTAGAATTTGCAGATCGGTAAAATTATTATTATCTACCTTATACCCGCCCAGTTTCTCCGCATTTTTTAAAATTTCATCCGCTTCATCGCCGACGATTGCCGAGATTGCTCTTTTTGCTCCGCCCGCATTTGCCATAGGCAGACCTTTTAAGCTTTCTTTGGCTATACCTATTCCGCCCCAATCGGTAGCTTTTTTGGCTAAATCTACCGCCTTGCCGCCGTATTCCATCGCGGGTCCTATTACTTTTTCGCCCGCTTGTTTAATCGTAGGCGCTGCGGCCTTTATGAGCTTCCCCGCTCCTGCAACCGCTACGCCTCCTAATGCGTCCTCGCCCGCAGCCTGAAGCGCCCTTGAGGCATAATCCCCCGCACTATACTCTCTGCCGACCGCTTCGCCTTTTTGGCGCAGATCGTTCATCGAGCCTATCGCGCTACCTCCTGCGCTCATAGCTAGCATAGGCACAAGGCTAGCCCCGCCGGTAAATGGAGCGAGCATAGCGCCCGTAACGCCGCCGATGATTTCGCCTTTGTTGGCGGCTAGGTGGTCAAACATATCAGGGGTAACTTCTTTTTGGATGATACGTCCATCAGGGGCTTGTGCGCCGAAAAATATCCGTCCGTCATCCGTCCGCACCGCACCTAGATCATATCCAGCATTTCTGGCGACATAATCCAAATCCTCCGCCACCTCTTTTGCGTCCTTCTCGTCGCCGGCTATCATTTTAAAAAGCGATTGGCTCTGTGCTTTAGCGACATCGCGGTGTAATCTATGTTCGGGTTCTATAACGCGGTTTATATACCCATCGCGGTATAGTTTGTCGCTTGCCTCCTTTTCCTGCGCACCCCCGCGCATTCTATTCTCTACGGCTGCTTGTGTATTTGTTCCCGCTCCGATATGTTTTAAAATTTCCGCCGCGGCCTGCGGCGTATAATTTGTGCCCTGCGCCTCGTCTCTTATCGGCACGGGGCGATAACCTTGTGCCGCCCAGTCGGTATTTTCGCCCTGCTGTGGAGCGGGGCGTAAAACTACGTTTTTTTGTGAAACAGCTGCTTCTTGTTGCGGGGTTAAGCTTGCCTGCTGTGTGCCTTGCTGTTTATAATATTCGGTTTTGGCGTAGTTCGTGATCTGCTCGGGCGAATACCCTTGCTGCATCAGCGCGCTTATTTTTTCATCTCCTAAAAAACTTCTTGCGTTCATCCTAAAACTCCTCGTTAAAAATGCCTATTCCGTCCAGCCTCTGACGCAGATCGTCGCTCGGGTATCCTCGCGGCGGGGCGGAATTTATCGGCGCAGCGCTTACAGGCATATCCATTTTTTGCATAAATAGCTGCGTCGCCTCTTTGGCGCTAGGCGATATATCGGTAGTTTTGTCCTGCGGCGTATCATAAAGACGGGCGGCGCCGAAATTGCTATCTATCTCTCTCTTGCCATAAAGAATTCCTTTAATGCTTTCGTCGGAAGCCGCAAGGCTCTTGACTTGATTTAACATCTCGTCGGCGCCCTTATAGCCTTGTTCTTTTGCCTGCTTGGCTTGCTGGTATAGCTCGCTTATGAGTTGGGCTCGCCTTGTCTTTATGGTCTCTGCCGCGTTTCCCGCCCCGAAAATATTTGGCGTTAGGCGGTCGTTCATATTTTCATAGTTAAATTTGCCTTGCCCTTTTTGATTGTCCGAATAAGCAGAAGCATAATTTTCGACTGCCTTCTTATACGAGCGGCTCGCAGGGCTCCATTCCGATGCTGCATACGCTACTTTGTCAAAAGGTCCACCCAAATTTGAGATTCCGCTATTACCGAAAGGTATCCACGTATTCGTATTGTTAGCCGCGATAATAACCCTATCTAGTGCACTTAGTTCCTTAAGATTGTTATTAAATGCGCGCTGAGTTAGTGCGATCGCATTTTTCTGCCCCGCCGATGCCTCGGTTTGCTTCACCAGCTGCGGGTTCGTCTTTGCCGCGGCGTAGGCGTTGATATATTCGCGCTGCGCCTGTGGGTCGGTCATCCCTTGCGGGATTTGTCCTCCTAGCTGCGAAAATATAATGTCGGCTTCGGCGTCGATCTGTTTTTGCTTGCGTTGCGCCTCCTGCTGCTTCAAAATAGGCTCTTGCGCCTTGTAAATTCCTCCTTGCGCTTCGGTTTGTAATCTATACCGCCTGCCTAGATTGATCTTGTCCGCGTCGCTCAAGCCCGCAGGCAACTCCCCGAATTGCCCGCCTTGTTGCCCTGCGTTATACCACGCCATATCTATGCCCGCCTGTTTTTCCTGCTCGGCTTGCGCTTTATCTCGCGCTTGGTCGATACTCCATTGCAACTGCGCGTTCTGCCTTGCGTTGTCGGCGTATAGATTGCCGATTTGAGCTCTACGCAGCGCATCAGTGCTGTAGAAATTCCTCAGCCCCAAATCCTGATCGAAAGCGTTTTTCTTTGAGGTTTCGGCTTCGATTGTTTGATTGTGCCGCGCGGTTTCTTGATTTTTCTGCCCGTATAGGTATTCTTTCATCAAATTGGCGCGGTTCGTCTCGTCAAGCTGCGCCTGGTTTTGATTTTTCGCCGCGTTATCCTTGTAAATTTCATAGAGCGATTTCCCGACCGCCCCGACTGCATCTATCATCCGTGTATCGTAGTTGAAATCTACCTTATGGGGGTTAAAAAAAGCCATTTTCTACCTCGCGAAAGTGGACGCATTCCATCCGTCATATAAATTTTGCTCGGCGCGATTTTGTCTGTCGATCTCGCGCTGCGAAAGCATCTTGTTGAAATTATACGCGTCTTGCTGCATTTGTAGAGCTTTATTCGCCGCTTTTTGCTGCTGCAAGCCCGAATACAGACCGCCCGCCAAGCCCGCAGCCTGTAACCAAGCGGGTGTTCCGCCGCCCGAGCCTGAAAACAAGCCCAGCGCCTGATTGCCCGCACCCTTTAGCATATCTAAGAAATTCCACCCGCCGTTTGCCCCCGCTAAGTTTTGGGGCAAACTTGCAAAATTCGTTGCCAAACCTACCATATTCATCTCGTCCTCCTTAAAATCCCGCTTGTTTTAGAAGCTCCGCGCCGATCTCTACGTCGCTTACCTCCTCGCCTTTTTTCATCCTATCAAACGCTCCGAGTTCTCCGCCCGATTTGTTCGTATCAATGATCTCGTCAGGTTTTTGCGTAGGCGTTGCGATTTTTATCATTGCGTTGGCTACCGCTTTCCAGCCGTCGTAGTTTTCGCCTAGCAGCGACAAAAAGCCGTTTTGTTCCGCCCATTTTCCCATCTCCTCGGGTTTAATGGTCGGATAATCCTTGCTAAATTGGTCTAAATTTTTATCAAAAACCGCTCGTTTGCGCGCCGCCTCTTGCGCCTGAGCTTGCGCTTCTTGAAGCTGTCTGATCTGCTCTTGCATCTGAGGCATTCCCTGCAAGCCCATACTATCTAGGAGCGCTTGCTGCTCGGGCGGAAGCTGCGCCGCTTTTGCCTGCTCCGCCGCTTTGGCTTTCTCCGCCTCTTGTGCCGCCTTTTGCTCCTCTATGCCTTGCATAGCGCTTGCTATCATATTTTGCAGATTTTCCTGCGTGATTTGTGGATGTTCTGTTTGCTGCGCCTCTGCAGGCTCTGATCCCTGCGGCTCTACCTGCTCTTGCGCCTCGCTAGCCTCTAGTTCGCCTACTAATGCGTTGATTGCGTCTTGCTCCGTCATCTCTATTCTCCTTTATAGTTTTCAAAAAATTCAAAGAAGCCCTCTATCAGCTTCACCTTGTCAATCGCTCGCAGGCGGCTTTCGTCGCTTGCATTCTCGTCTTGCGCCGCGATCAGATATTCTTCGTATTTGATACTTAGCAAAACGATAAATTTCCTCACGGCGTCATTGCCTAAAATCGGCTCAAGCTCTTTATTTGACGTCAAATTTGAAATAGTGGCGTCAAAAACCTTTTTTTGCGTGTTAGAAAGCATTGCTTCCTCCTTGCATTGGATTTATATCGGGCGGTATCTGCGGCGGCAAAATCATCTGCTCCAGCTTGCTCTGCTCGCCGATAAACTCGCTTGCATTTTTGATACCGTATAGCGGCAGAAGCTCCAAAAGAAGCTTTTTGCTCGCCTCTTTCATCGCAGCAGCTCCCGCCTGATCTCCTATCTGCAAGCACATTCCAAACTGCGCGCCGATCATCTTTGCCGCGTCCATCAGGGATTGCTTTTGCACCTCCTTATTCAGCGCTCCGATGCCCGTGTTTAAATTTACTTTGAAGCTCGGCACCTCGCCGCGTCCAAAGCCTGCGAAAAAGATCGGATCGGCGTATTTCCACACCAAAAACGCAAGCCGCTCAAATATCGGCTCAAAAAAGGTCTCGTTGAATGTGCGGATATAGCCCTGAAGCCTCACGCTGCCCTCATTCGCCATTATGCTTGCCATCGTGGCGGTCTCTTTTCGCACGGTCGTCGCGCCGTTTTGTTGAGGCGATACGCCGCTAACTTCGCTCATCTCGTTTTCTATGACCTGAAGCGCAGCCATCGCTCCGCCTATGTCGCCCGCGGGCAAAACCTGCACGGCGCTTGGTTGATCTGCGTATATCGGCGTGCCTACGCTCTCAAGCTCGCCCCTCTCTACCATTGAAGCCTTGCCCAATATGATTTTCGGCGCGACCTGCTGGCGAATGACGTCGGTGATCGAGTTTCTATTCACATTGAGCTCGTTTTGTAGCGGCAGCATAGACATCAGCGCGGGCTCTCCGTAGGCGCTGACATAAGTCTCCTCGTCCGTGCATCTGATCTGCGGCAGCATATAGCCCACTATGAAAGGCTGTCCGTCTCGCAGCTCTATTAGATCGCGCAAAAGCTCGTTTTCGTAGAGGCTAGAAACATACCATTTGCCTCCGCGCAGCTCGTAAATTTCATAAATTTCGATCCGCTCGTAGGGTTTTTTGTTCTCGAAAGCCTCTTTGTTCTCTATTTTGAAAACGCCCCTTTTGCCGTAGCTCAAAATATCCTCGCTGCTAAGATAGATGCGATGCACCAGATAGGATATGTCATTCAGCCCGCGCGCGCCCGGATCGAAATATAGATCTTGCAGGCTCACTTCGTCTATCATTGCGCGATCTTTGCTCCAATACACCTTGACCGCGCAGCTTGCCGAAAAAGGCGCGCGTAAGAATATCGGCGCAAAGGTTTTGTATAGATTAATGCTCTCCGCGTAATGATCGATTGCGGCTTGCCATTTGTCTATCACGTCGTCCGAAGAGTTGATATAGGGCTCCAGCTTTGCGAATTTGTCGTTATTGAAGTAGGTTTCGGTTAGTCCGTCGTAAATTCTTTTCGCCTTTGAATTGAGCTTTGGGATATAGTTTTTGCTTTTGTTGCGCTTTTGCAGGCTTTCTGCGAGCTCGGGGCGCAAGATCAGCA
The DNA here is from genome assembly GCA_963523845.1 of uncultured Campylobacter sp. Classification (GTDB taxonomy): domain Bacteria; phylum Campylobacterota; class Campylobacteria; order Campylobacterales; family Campylobacteraceae; genus Campylobacter_B. The sequence goes on from CAURFS010000001.1 coordinate 20,872, forward strand.
GATACGCCTCCTCTAAATCTTTGAAACCTTGCTTGTAGTGTTCGTAGCCGTCCATCGCCGCAGTTTTGAGTTCCTGCAGATACGCCGTCCTATCCATTGATGATCCTTTTCATTTTGTAGTATGTGCTTTTTGAAACTCCCGTAAGCTCGCGCACCCTTTTAAATTTCGCTCCGTCTCTCACAAGCTCCGCGGCGAGCCTGATTTTGTGAATTTTCGTCGGCATCTGCTTCATTCCGCTAGCCAGATCGCAGATCATCACGAATATGCCGAGCCGCAAAGCCCGATCGTCCAGCCTCGCCAAATTCCGCACGAGCGTGGGCGAAATTTTTTCAAAAATATAATCTGTTTTGAGTGCATTTTCTACCCATAGCTCGCACTTTTCACCATGCGTAGTCGTCATATCTTTGATCCTTTCTTTGCGGTAGTATCGGGCAAAGATCAAAAAAACTCATTGCCAGCGCATCGGCGCGATCGGGGCTGCGTCCATACTCTTTTTTGATGCTTTCTTTCGGCATCAGCAGATACCGCTCCTTTTTGTCGAAAAAGAACGAGACCGTCTGCAGCTGCCTTTTGAGCTCCTCGTCGGGCGCGATCGCAAGCAGCGGGAACTTTTCGCGCAGATTGAAATACATCTCGGCTCTTTTGTTCGCATATTTGCGCTCATCGCTTGCCTTGAAGCTACCTTTTGCCTCTCGCACGATGCCGCGCAGCCCTAGATCGCATAGCGTATCAAATACCCCCGCGCCAACTCCGATCGTATCGATGTATATTGCATGAGGCTTGAGATCGGTTCTCTCATACTCGCCGTAAATTTCGCGCGCTAGCTCGCTCGTGCTGGCTATGCGGTAGGGCTTGAGAGCTTCTACGCTATCGCCCTGCCTTTTGCAAAGCACGCTTTCGTCGTCTCCCTCTCTGGCTACGTCCAGAGCCCAGATCACGGACGCGCTTGCGTCGAAATACCTCTGCTTGCGAAATGCCGCCTCGATCGTGGAAAGAGAAAACACGGAATTCGACGTCGTATCCAAAAACTCCCCGAAAATCTCCTGTCTCGCCACGTCGCTATCCGCTCCGCCCAGCTCTGCGACGAGACGATCGATCTCCTCTTTTTGCAAAAGCGGATTGTCGTAGCTAGAAAACTGAAAATTCCGCCAACCTTTTTCGTTTCTCATTCCGCGCTGCGCTAGATCGAAAAATTTGTTCTTTCCTTTCGGCACTCCGCCGATGAATGCGCGAGAGTTCGGATTGTCAAGCAGCATAGGAGAGATCGCATTATCCCATAGGTAGGGGTCTTTTAAAATTATGCCCGCCTCGTTGAGGATGACCGTGTCATATCCGAAACCCTCGATATTTTCGGGGCGTTCTGCGGAGCGAAAATCAAGATAGCCTTCGCCGATTTTAAGCTGCTTATCCTGCGCGTTCCAGCTCCACAGCTCTTTTGGCAACTGCCGCAGCTCGGGGAGGAAATACCGCTCGAAATATCTTTTCAAATTTGCCGCTATCGTATCTACCCAGAGTATCTTTTGCCCCTCAAGCAGCCACTCGATGCAAGCGTTCGCCGTGCCTTTGGTGAAGCCGAAACGTCTGCCCTTTTCGATGGTGCAGAAGCGCGCGTCGTTTTGGAAAAATACCGCCTTTTGCTGCGGCGTATAACGCAGATCAAGGGCTAGCTCACTCATCGTTCGCCCCTATCTCGCGCCTAGTGATCTGAATTTTCGTCTGCTGCGCGTTTGTGTTTTGAATTAGGGTTTGAGCCGTGCGAGGATTTACGCCTAGCGTTAGACTTGCCTTATCTATCGCGTCCTGCAAGGCTTTATAATCGTTCGCGTTTAGCTCCACCGGCTCGAAGTTTTGCACTCCGTCGCCTACGCCTACCTTTTCGTGCTTGGTGTTTTTGTTTAGCATTTCCGTGATCTTTACCAGGTTTTTTTGAGTGGCGTTGAAAATCAGCCCCCTGTTATACGCCTCGTCTTTAGCGGCGTTCATTATTGCGTTCATCTGTTCATTTGGGAGCGTTTGCCTCGCCGTAATCATCGTTACTTCGGCTTCTACATAGCGTTCATTTTCAGGCGCCAAATCCCTGGTCAATTTGTTTGCGGTTCCTAGCGAAATATTATATTTTTTCACCAGGTCGCGTTGTGAAAATTTGCCCGTAAGATAGTCTGCTATTACTTGCTTTTTTGTTTCGTCCGTGATCTTTGCCATCAACTCTCCTTAAATTCCCCGTCTATCTCGCCGTTTGCGATCAGTTTTTTCAACATCTTGGCTTTGATCTTGTATTCGGGCGTGCGGTAGCCTTTGACGTCCTCGATGATGAGCCCGTCCGCTTCATAGACGAAATCGGCGATATACTCTATCGCGCGTATTTTGCGCCCCTCATACGAAAACCCCTCTTGCAGGGTAAATTTCACCTGCCGCCTAAGGTTTTTTATCTTGCCCGCTCTTTGTAGCAGCTCTAGCTCCGCCGCCCGTTTTGCTTCTTTAGCGCTATCGTATATCGCGCCTTTGTAGGCGGTCTTTTTAGCCTTGTATTTGGAAATTCGCCCAATTCTCATCCGCCAGCCTCTCGTATTTTTCTATGCTTTCGTGTTTGTGCGCGTGGCACCACTGATGGCAAACTCTACATACCGCGATCAATTTGTGATCGTCTTTGTCTGCTCCGTAACGTCCAAATTTCACGTGATGCGGCTCAACGCTCGGAGCTTTACCGCATATTTGGCAAACGGGGTATTCGTATGCTAGGAATTGCCTAAATTTTATGTTTTCGGCTTTAGGTAGCTTCAAAACAACCTCCCTTTCTCGCCTTTTACTCTTAGCTCGCCGTCAGATAGTCTTTTACGCTCTCGCCCGCCTGCGACGAATATTACGACTTCGCCGCTTTCAAAATCGACCAAAAGCACGTCGTAAAAATTTCCTCTATCGTTTGGTTTGAATTCTAATTTCATATTGCCGATCCTAAATAGCTTTGCGCCGTTTTTATGATTGCTCGTGGGAATTCCTCAAAGTTCATATTCTCAAATTTGCTTACCATTTTTGAGAATTCAAGTTCCTTTTTCATATTTGAGATAAATGCTTCCCTGGCTTGCATTTCGGTTTCTATGGGGTCAAAAGGGGGCTTTGCTTCCTCTTTTTGGACATACGCACTTACGCTCAAATTATAGTCGTTGTCTCTAATCTCATCAAATCCTACTGTGCGACTTAAGCCTAAGCCTTTGTCTTGAAAAACTATATCGGTGCACGTCTTGCCCTTTTTAAAAACTATGATACAAGTAGCTATACTAGTGTCATCAAAATATCCGCCCGGTATTGATATAACCTCACTTATAAGATTTTGTTCAATTAGGGTTTTTCTTATCTTTCCCTCTTTATTGCCACGGTATAACACCCCCGGGAAGTTGATTGTTGCAGCACAGCCCCCGTCTGCCAAACAATAAAGTATATGTAAGATAAATGCGTAGTCAGCTTTGCTTTTTGGCGGCAAATCATATCCTGTAAATCTATCGTCGAAAAATACGTCCTGTGGCCGCCACTCTATGCTAAAGGGAGGGTTTGCTACGATGGCTTTAAACTTTTTTCCTAAGAATGCGGGCTCCTTTAGTGTATCGCCGACTACTCCAATAAAATTTATAAGTATTTGCCTGGCTACGTTGACTTCTAGCTCATTTATATCTTGCCCATATTTGGCTATTTCGTCTCCGAATACACCGAGCAGCGCCCCGCGTCCGCAGGTCGGGTCATAAACCTCTTTTATCTCGCCTACCTCTTTTTCAACTATCTCTTTAAGCATCCTACTAAGCTCTGAGGGAGTATAAAAGATGCCATTTGCCTTAAAATGCTCCCTAACAGCTTTTACGCTGTAGTTAGAAATATTTTTTTCTATCATACTGCCGCCTTATTTATCCTAGCTAGTAACCCGCTACCGCCGAAAAGGTCTAAATAGATCGCGTCATCGGGAAATTCGCCCAAAACCTCGGCAAATTTTTTCGCGAAATTGCGCTTCTGTCCTTGAAAAGGCAAAGGCGCGGAAGTGTAGTAGTCAAAAAAGCCTAGCATACCGACCTCACCCTTGCTTTTTCAAGTAGCTTTATAAAGCCCTCGGAGTTCGCGGGCGTTTGTTTGTTTTCTAGCTTCGGCACGCTCTTGTTTTCGAGCTTCGCCGCTTCTCTGTCCTGAAAAATTTGCTCTACGGTTTTCTCGCCGCTCTCTATAGCCGCCATTTCTAGCAGTGAAACGTTTTTATTCTCGCCTATGAGATGCACCCCCTCGCTTTTGCAGCCCGAAAGCTCGGCTACTCCTCTTAGGCGCGTCCTTGCTAGCTCTTTGCCGGCATAGGCTTTGTATGCGCTTAGAAACTCTTTTTTGACCCACACTAGCTCGTCTAATCCGCAGTTGTTGATCTTGTCCCAACCTCCCACTATGTGACTTACGGCACGATTGATAGCCTCATCCTCAAAGCTCACGCTGCGGTATGGCCCGTATTTGACACAAGCGTTCATCGCTTCATCCCAAGCCTCTACCGCTCGCTCTTCCAAGCTACCCTCTATCGCCTCTACAAATTCGGCGATTTTCGGCATTGAGGGATAGACGCGGGTGGTCGTGATCTTTCTGCAAGCCTTTTTAAAATCCTCGATGTCGTAGTGCTCTAGGCTTTCGAAATACAGCCTTGTTATGCCCTCTCCAAATTTCCCGCCGTAGTATTCGCACATGACCGAAAAACACGGCATAAACTCCTTAAATTCCATCCTATCGCCCCTGCCTTTCGTAGTATTCATAAAGCCCTGTAGCGTTTGCCATCGTGACTTGTCCCGCTTCGCTCACTTGTGATAGCGGTAGCCCCATTGAGCCTACCTCCTGCCCGTCAGAACCAACTTTACGCCGCAGAAATTGGCTTTCGTTTTTCGCCCAGTTCCTCACCGCGGCTTTCCAGTCTTTCATCGGGCTTCGTCCTACTACCCAGCCTTTGGCTTCGTAGAAATCAAAAAACGCCTCTGCGTCGATATTTTTACCTGCCTCTAGGCAATACGCCTTGATCTGCTCGATCGTAGGTTTTTGAAATTTAGGAGAACGAGGTGCTTCGTTCCGTTCGTGTGTAGCGCTTGCGCTAACACATAAGGCTTGTAATTCATAAGGCTTGTAATTTTCTTGGCTTGTATTATTCATTCGCGCGCGACCTATATATGCGTCGGAGGGATTTTTTACGCCCGCGACGGAATTTTTTCCGTTCGCGTCTTTGTTTTTTCCATCGGCAGCTTTATTTTCGCCGCTTGCGCTCTGAAATTCGGCAATCCTTTCAAACACTATGACGCGAATTTTTCTGTTTATGATAGCTGCGCCGAATTTTTCCTCCTCGGTTTCTATGTAACCGTATTTTTTGAGCTTGGTTATGCCCGTGGAGATCGTATCTTTTGATTTGTTAAGCTTTTCGGCGAGGTATTGATTGCTCGCGTAGCAATACCCCTCTTTTGCGGATAGAGACGTGATAAGGAGCAATAGCCTCAGCTCGTTTTGGATCCGCTCGTCAAAAAGCCATTGATTGAAGCAGATAGCATATCCGCCGCTTAAATTTTCGCTCATATCCTCTCTCCTTTGAAATATTCGACTATTTTTCCCGCAAGGGCTATCTGCCCTTTGCCCGTGATTTTTGTAGTGAATTTTTGATGCGTGCCGGTGCTGCCCGCAAATGTCTGCGTCGTGACCTCGAAATAGCCATTTTCTATGTGTTTTTGATAAGGCACGTTGTGGCGCGCGCCTCCGCTGATTAGATAGCCGCTAGCGCGTAGGAAGTCAAATAGTCTATTCTGTCCTATCGACACCCCCTCGCTGTCGCTTAGAAGCTTGGCATAGTTGCCGATCAGGATACTATCGACGCTAGCCTCGACCGATTTGGCAAAACTCACATAAGGCGCGTCAGCTCTCGTCTTTTGCTGCAAGAGCTCTATCTGCTGCGCTTGTTCGGCGGCTAAATAGAGCGCCTGCGAAAATGTCTGCGGGGTCTGGTATTTTTGCAGTATAAAATCGCTCGCCCAATCCCTAAAAGTTATCGTTTGCGGAGTTTCGGTGAGTTTAAAGCCTAGCGTGATAACGCCCTTTTTAGTCCAAAATACCATTTTTTGAGGCGTCGGATACACCCCGGACAAATCGGGCGGGGTGTCTGCCAAGCCCCCTTTGCCGTCGTTAAACATATCTTTGTAGTAAAAATGCACCCCCTCGACGTATTCAGTCGCGCCCTGCGTGCGCTGCTTCCTTACCGCTTCTTGGGTCACGCCGTAAGCTTGGGCTACTTGTCTATCCGATAAGCTCCAAGTATCGCGATACTCTAGCACTTCTAAATCTACGCCGTTTAATTTTATTAGTTCTTTCATCGGCCGTCCTTTTTTTTAAAATTTAAATTCTCGTTTAGGGGATGTCGCTACTACCGACATCCTTTTCCCCTCTAGTCGGCTTGCATCCTACTCTTTAATAAATCTTTAAGATTTATCATCGCTACAGTTTCAAAGGGGTAGGTATAAAATACCTTTCCCTTAAATTTATTCATCCTAAAAGCCCCTTGCGATATAATTTATTTGCATTTCAACACAAGGAGCCATTACGATGAATGACGCACGAGCCTTTAACCTAGAAAACAAGCTCTCGCGAATTTACGACGAGATAAGGCTTTCTAACCGCATTAAGCTTTTGGAGCTCATTAAAAAAGGTCTCATTAACGACGAGGTTTTAAGCCTTTTAGGCGCCGACGAGCAATGGGTACAAAAAGCCAAAGACGCTCTTGGGCGCTCGGGTGGAGCAAACACTTTTAAAATGGCGGGGTATTAATCCCCGCTTCGTTTGCATAACTCCAGCTTAAGCTCCAGCGTTTCGACGCGACGCTTTAGATATTTAATGTCGTCCGCTTGTTCGTTTATAACTCTGACGAGCTCGTTTAATTTCGCTTTATGCTGCTTCCTGCAAAATTTTAAAAATTTTATCTCGGCCGCCTGCTTTGATTTTTTCATTTTCTGCCCTTTCCTTTCTTGCATCTGATCTGCGTATCAATTTCTTCTTCATCGTCTTTGTAATCCTCCGTAATGAAACCGATCGCGCTTGCGCCTCCGCCCAACTTATCGACCTCCTCGCGAAGCTTCTTTATCGCCCGCTTAAGCTTTTTAATCTCGCGTTTGGTTTTCACGTCTAGCGTTCCAAATTCCCACGCAAAGCGCGATTATCCCGCCGATGACAAAAGCAAGGTCTGCGGTCATTTTTCGTTTGCTACGCTTTCTACAAGTTTCGCCAGCGCCTGCGTCTCTAGCCCGCGCTCAATCAAAACCGCCATAAAATCAATACAAAACCTCACCACCTCGCTATCGTTTTTGAACCCTTTTTTGTTTTGGATTTTGACGATGGCGGCGATGTTTTGGTTTGAAAGCTTGAAAGCCTTGCTATTGTCATACTTCGGCGCTACCATTCTTAGCCTTTCGTAATATTTTCAGAGAGCCGAATTTTTGGCTATTCTTCAACACATAGGATTTGATGTTATACCATGCGTTTGCCGGTATACCGAAGCTCTTATCCATGATTTCGATGTCGGCTATGCTCGGCGAAGTCAAACCGCTAAACCAAAAGCTAACGGCGGGATGAGTTTTGTTCGTTGCTCGCGCAATGTCGATTATTTTAATTTTCTGATGTTCCATAGGGGCTATGTTAGCTAAACTTACTTTAATAAATTCTTAATTTAGTAAGTTTAGCTAACTCAAAATATTGTAAATTTATTAATTTAGAAAGGATCAAGTATGACTCTCGGCAGCAAGATTAAGCGAGCAAGAAGCGCGAAAAAGATGACCCAACTACAACTATCTGAGGTAGTCGGCGTTAATAGGGCTTCTATAGCGCAATACGAAACAGATACTTTTGTTCCGCCGATAAGCACGCTAAAGAAAATCGCTGATGCCTGCGATGTCGATATGTTGTATTTTTTTGACGACGAGGACGCGTCAAAAAACCAGATCGTCAAAAAAGAGCTGAAAAACAATTTTGAAAAATACGCTCATCTTATCCCTGCCGAGTATAGTCTGAAAAACGTGGTGTTTCTCTCTAAATCGGAGATGCTTATCGGCGCGGGCAGTGAAGGCGCGTATGATTTGGATCTGTTTAACAAAGAAACCAAGATCGCCGTGGATCGCTCTTTCATTAAGGGGCTTGACCCCAAGAATTTAAAACTTTTCGAGGTGGTGGGCGATAGCATGCAGCCCGAATATGACGAGGGGGATTTAGCGATCGTCGATATGGTAAATTTCAGGGGCGATTTTATCAAAATAGGCGGCATTTACGTCGTGCGCGTGGGCGACGTAGTTTATGTTAAAAGGGTCGAGTTTTTGCCGAAAGGCGCTATTAAGCTCATTAGCCTAAACTCCAAATATGGCGATCTATACCCGCATAAAGAGGGCTACGAATACGAAATTTTAGGCAAGGTCTGCGGCAAGATCAAGCTAGAAATTCAAAAGGGGCTGACGTTTAGCGATAACGGGATAAAATAGGGCGCGTAATCGGGTCATATTTTATAAATTTTAAAAGGTTTTAAAAAACGTAACAGGGTAAATAATTATGAAGGTTATCGTCGGGCTTAGCAGGGCATCCTCTAAAAAGAATATCCCGAATATGAAAAGGAAAATAAGAAAGCAATTTAAGCGCAAAAATAAAAAATGTGGTCGAGAACACACATTCGCCCCTCCGCGCGATATTTATCATAAAAACAAGGTACTACATAAAATTGATATGCCCGAGAAAATGATTTTTCCGGAAGATATCAAGACGCTAAATTCTACACTAGAGGAGCTCGACTACTACAGAAACAAAAGACATAGCCATAGAATATCAATAGATCATAGAAAAATGACCGTAATAGACAATGCGTCTATACTTCTAATGACCGTCGGTATAAATAATATTTTTCACGGAGAAAAATTAATAAGAAATAGCAAGGTTTCTCCTCCGAAGCTAATAGATCAAAGATTAGCGGCTATAGGCTATTGGGGCGCGCTATGTATAAATCCCAAAAAAGAAACTATCGAAGAGGGAAGGAAATACTTACAAATAGACTATCGAGACGGCGAAAGCATAGACAACGAATTCCACTATCCCATTATAGATTTTTTTACGGGAAAAGATCGAATTTTAGAGAAAAATAAAGATGAGTTATTCGACGCGATATTTGAAGCGATGGCAAATTCTAGCGAACACGCCTTTGTGAATTTTGACGGAGATAAAAAGATATGGTTTATGGGGGCTTACAATGAGGAAGAAAAAGAAATTGAATTTATTTTTTATGATACGGGCATCGGGATATTTAGGTCACTAGAGATTGGAAGAGGCGAATTTGTTCGAAAGTTTTACCGAATATCAAGACGTATCGGGAAAGAAAACACTTTAAGAACCCTGTGCAAGTCAAATTTATCAAGATACAAAGACAAAAATAATAATAGAGGCTTTGGGATGATAGCGTTTAAGAATTTTATAGATACCATTAAGCGAGACAGTAGCAAAGACGCTTCTTTGGAGGTCGCCACGGACGAATTCCTATATTTAACAAAAAACGATAAAATAATACGGCTGAAATCCAAGATACAAGGAACGTTTATTAGATGGTCCATAAAAGATTTGGGCGCAGGAGTATAACCGATGGAAGATAAAATCATATATAATTTTGCTGAAAATTTTACAGATGCACCGGGCCCTAGATATAGAAAGCTCGGAGATAAATCGGGGGAGGAATTTAGAGAAGACGTATTAAAGGGGTTATTGGATAAATATGATATCGTAGAAATAGACGGTAGCAATATAAAAACCTCTTTTAACCCGTCTTTTTTATCCGAGGCCTTTTCTCCGCTATATGAGCAATTAGGAGAAGAGGAATTTTTTAGGAGAGTCAGGCTGTTTAGCTTCGATAACCCTAAGCTAGAAGAAAAATTTAGAGCTTTTTCTATGCCGCTAATAAAGCAATAAACAATGAGTGCTCCGTTTTGGCTCTCTTTGATAGCCATATTTTTTACCCTTATTAACTTTGTATATCTACTAACCAAAGATAGGTTTCAAAAGGTCGATAGTGAAAGAAAAGAGTGCTTATCGGTTTTAAAAGACTGCTTTTCGAAGATTTTAAAAAAAGATTATGACGGCAATGTTGTAGCGCTCACATCAAACATCGAGGCGCTCAGCTATTTAACTATTATTCGACTAAATTATATAAATGTCAATAGATTTTCACTAGCCGTTAGTGACTATGATGAAGAAAATATATCTGAAGAAAAAATGATTGGCGAATATAAACAATTAATAGAAAAAATATATAAAGCGGATATTTCGCTATACGAGTATATAAAAGAGCTCCTTAAAAAGAAAATTGATTATGGTGAATACAAACCGTTAATGAGTAAACTGTATGAAATAGATATTACAGTGTGTGAGGTAGAGAAAGAATATAAAAAGCTATTGAAAAAGACAAAAGATTTTCGAAAATAGCTCTATTGATTGCTGCCTTTTTTAGTTTTTAGCGGCAAGGTCGTCTCTAACCATAGATGATAGGTGTGGGCGTACGATCGGCGCGATTATCCTATTTCCCCGCATAAGTGGAGAAAGCGGCGTGCTAAATGTCAGATACAAAACCCTGCTTAGTTATTTAAAGGCCTGCGACAAGAGTATAGCGATATTTTAGAGCTTAAATTTCTTCTTTATCGCGCTAAAAGGCTTCGGCTTAAATTCGCCTTGATATGGCGCGCTATTTTTTTACCATTTCGGCTTTTTCGTGCCTCTTTTGCCGGTGTATGGATTGCTCCTACCCTTGCTCGACCAGTTGTCGCGCTGCGTGCGGTTTTTATTCGATCGGTAGTGAGGCTTTACGTATTTGCCCTTTTTGGTGACGTATCCGCCGACCCTTTGAGCGCCCAAAGATACCGACGGCGCGAGCAAAAAAGCCGCCAAGACTAAAGCGAGTAGTTTTTTCATTTTATGATCCTTTATTTGTAAATTTCCGCTTTTAGCATCTTTTCCTCAATGTATAAAACTATATGCTGCTGTGTGACATTGGCCTTCGCCTCTATTAGATAGCTTATATATAAGGTCAAGGCAGATTGATAAGGATATGTAGCTTTTAATCCAAACAAGAATGATATACAAAGGCAAAGAATAGATGTGCCGTCCCCAGGATAAGAGGTTAAAATAAAAATGAATAAAAATAAAAAAGTTTCCGTCGCCCCGAAGCAAAAGGCTGCTATTTTCCATAGAATTTTAGATTTGGCGATTATGGCTAGATTTATTTCGTCTCCTATTTCAGACATAGCCTTTTTGTAGTCATCGGGGTTTCTTTCGCTTCCAATCCAATCCTTATCTATCTTCCGAGATATCCTTTCGAAACGTCCAATAAACCCATAATTTACGCTATCGTCTATATCATTTAGGTTAAAGTCATCCCAAAAAATAAGCTTATAAATCAGTGCCTTTTTCCCGAGCCAAAGCATACCTAATACAAAAACAGCAATTACGACGGGAGCGCTAGCCAGCCCTAATGCTAAAATACCGATGCCTAGAAGTATTACACATAAAAATTTTAAGATTGACAACGCAAACCTCGTTTAAAATTTCGTGAAATTATACTGCAAAAAATGTTAGTTAAACTTATCTTTTTCAGCAAAATTTAAAGTAAGTTTAGCTAACATTCCCTCATCAAAACCAAGGTGCCCCACACCTAGCCCGCGTTGAGCTAAAGCTACGGGAAGCGTCCGTATGGATACGACAACCCATACCCGAGTAATCAGCCCCGATAGCGACAAGTTCGGGGGTAGAAAAATCCTTGTCAAATTTTTTATGGCGGACGTATGTTAAGTGGAAAACTCTGGACGTCCTTAAACAGAAGGGGGAATGCTGGGTTCAAGTCCCGCCGTCCGCCGCCATATCCATAAATGAGCCTCCGCTCGCCTTGCTCCTTAGGCGGTTAAAAATCTTTGCTGTATCTTTTCGAATGAAATTTTAAATCGGAGGCTCTTTTATGGATATTTTTTAAGGAGAAAACGATGGAAAATCAAGAGTTTGAAACTGCTGCGGCGGAGTTCGCGGATAGCATTTCGGATTATCTGCACTCCGTAGCGGAGCATCTATGCGAAGTTTCTAAGATGAGCGGCATCGGGTTAAGCGATCTGCTAATAGACCTCGCGCTGCTGGCAAGAGCGATAGATCGGGAAAGGGAGAGTGGCAATGCTAAAGCTTCTGAAAAGACTATTTAAGAGGCACGCGAAATTTGTCATCTCAAATTTGAGATTTGGGATATTGAAAGGATGAAAGATGAATGTTTTTAAAAAATATTGCCCCAATGTATGGGTGGCACAATGTGACGAAAAGCACGATAAAGGCGAGGTTATCACTCTTGAAACGCAATATGGCAAAAAGGTCGAATGTGAGGTCTATAACCTGCTAGCAGACAAAAACGACAAGTTTTATTACTCAATCGTGAGATTAGGGGAAAGCTATGCAACAAGAAAAGCAGAGAAATACAGAAACTCGCAAGTGGCGCACGCGAAAAAGAGCTTCGAGTGGTATCAAAAAAGCCAAGAGGGCGCAGAGTTTCTAAGGCTCGGCGAGCCGATAAAGGTCGGGCATCACAGCGAGCATAGGCACAGAGCGTTAATTGAGCGCAACTGGAACAGGATGGGGAATAGCGTAAAAGAGCAAGAAATCGCCGACGAAAGAGCGCGCAAAACCGAGTATTGGGAGGGCAAGATAGGAGATATAAATTTATCGATGCCCGAAAGCTTAGAATACTTTGCAGCGCTGCTCGAACAAGCCAAAGCGCGCCAACAAGGATTAAAAGACGGCACAATAGAACGCGAGCACGGTTATAGCTTAACTTATGCTACAAAAGCAGTAAAAGAGCTAGCGCAGAAAGTAGAATTAGCCCAAAAGCTATGGGGCTAAAATCCATTAACGGGCTAGTTTATTTCTAGCCCTAGAAAGGATAAACAATGAGTTTAAAAGAGTTTAGAAAAGAATTTAGAGCCTATCGGACTTGGATAGGCGTCAATAAACACACAAAATTTAGCAGCTTTGCCAAATTTGTAAATGCTAGAAAAAAGGATATACGATGCGCGAAACAATGAGTATCAAAGACTACCACGCGCGAGCCGAAATCTCTAAAAGCGATCTTGATTTGCTTGCCAAAAGCCCCTACCACTTCAAATTCAAAGACGAGTTTGAAAAGCCTGATAGCAAGGCTCTAACCTTAGGATCCGCCGTGCATAAGCTGGTTTTAGAGCCTGCGGATTTTTTAGAAGAATTTGCCGCAGAGCCTAAAGCTGATAGGCGCACCAAAGAGGGCAAAGAAATCTACGCGGAGTTTTTAAAGGGCGCGGAGGGCAAGATCATCCTAGACGCCGAAGCTTACGAAAAAGCGACCGCTATCGCGAATGCGGTGGGTTCTATGAGAGAGACGGCGCTTTTTTTAAAAGACGGGCTGGCGGAGCAGAGCTATTTTGCGGAGATTGAGGGGGTGCCCGTGAGGTGTCGCCCCGATTTTCTCAACGAAGAGCTAGGGCTTTGCGTAGATTTGAAAACGACCTCCGACGCTAGTGCGGACGGATTTGCAAAATCGGTGGCAAATTTTAACTACCACATCCAAGCGGCGTTTTATACCGACATCTTGCGTCTATGCGGCAAGCGGGTAGAAAACTTCCTTTTTATCGCTGTCGAAACCAAAAAGCCCTATATGACGGGCTTTTATACGCTAGATGAGGCGGCGATAGAGCAAGGGCGCAAGACGTATCTAGCCCTGCTTGAGCGCTATAAACTATGTATGGAGCGCAACGAGTGGTGGGGATATGCCAAGTTTGAGCCCGAGAGTAAAGAGATAGAGGCGGTGCAGACGCTAAGCCTGCCTGCGTGGAAATTTTATGAAAGTATAGCATAAGGATAAAAAAATGAAAGTAAAAGCAAGTTTTAGAGGCGATGAGATAGAAACAGACGTTGAGCCCGTAAATGGCGGCTATTTTAGTTTGGATTTCAACGGGGCTTATTTAATGGAGATATTTTACGATGGCAAAGAGTTTTACCCTACTGGCCCAATAATGGACGGCTGGGGTAACCTCGATGTTCCCTTCGAAAATAGCGAAGTAAAGATTGAAAGGATAGACAATGAACCAACTACAACAAACTAAACCTCAAAGCCCGGCAAAGAATTTTAATAGCTTAATGGCGAAATTTGCCGAGCAAAAAATGAGTGAGATCGTAGCCCTTAGCGGCGGAAGCAAGGTCAAGGCGGACAAATTCGTAACCGATTTAACTCTGCTTGGAATGGATAAGAATATTTTAGAGTGCGAACCCGTATCCGTCTTTAGCGTCGCGTTAAAAATCGCACAGGTAGGCCTATCTATCGTAAAAGAGCAGAAGCAGGCCTACATCGTGCCGTTTATGGAGCAAGGCGTCAAAAAAGCTCAACTGCAAATAGGCTACATCGGCTGGCGAATTTTAGCAAAGCGCGCGGGATATGACATAGACGCCGAGCTGGTGTATGAGTGCGATAAATTTGAATACACGGTCGATGAAAACGGCAAGAAATTTATATTTGAAGCCAATCTAAAAGACCGCAACGAAACCGACGCTGCGTGGATAAATGAGAATTTATTAGGCGCGATGGTGTGGGCTAGAGATAAAAACGGCGTAACCAAAGATTTCATTAGCGCAAAGAAGCTAAATCAGCTAAAAAACACCAATCAGGCGGTAAAAAAGGGCAAATTTTCAGCGTGGACGAATTGGAGTGAGGAGATGTATAAGGCAAAGGCCATTAAATACGTCGCTTCAAAGCTGCCAACCGACGATTTTATGCTTATGAGCGCAGTAAACGCCGAAAACGAGGCCTACAAAGAACAGCCTAAAATCGAAACTCCCGCAACTCAAAATTTAAACGAGCTTTTGGCAAAAGCTGCGGAAAACCCTATCGCCGAACTTTCAAAACCGACGGAGGAGATCATCGAAGCCGCGCCGCTAGAGATAGACGTAAACGAGGAGGTGCTACCGCTTGACACTCTGCAAAACGAATTAGTGGCGAGAGGCGTGGACGAAATCGAAGCGGAAAAGCGGATGGAAAGGCTAAGCCCTGATGAGGCAAGGGCATATTTAGCCGATCCGAATAGCATTGACGCGCTAGCAGAGGAGCTAAGAAATGAATAAAATTGTTTTAATTGGAAATTTAACCCGCGATATCGAGCTGCAATACACGCAGAGCGGATATTGCGTCGGGAACACGGGTATCGCCGTAACGAGAAAATTCAAGAACGCGCAAGGGGAAACGGCAGAGGAAACCTGCTTTATTGACCTGAAGTTTTTCGGGCGCACGGCGGAGGTCGTAAATCAATACCTCCGCAAAGGCTCAAAGCTTGCCGTAGAGGGCAGGTTGAAGCTAGATCAGTGGCAGGATCAAAACGGACAAAACCGCAGCAAACACGTAGTAGAGGTAGAGAGCCTAGAGATGCTAGGCAACAATCAGGGCGGGCAGAGCAACCAAAGCAGCGGCACGCAAACCTACGCTCAAAGCGGCGGAGCGCAAAGCCGAACCAAAAAACCCGCCGCCGATAAATACGATGCGGCAACGACACGATCCCGTTTTAAGGAGGAAGCGATGGCAGATGCAGAATGGCTAAACGAATACGGCGACTTCGATGAATGGCGCGCCGCGGCAAGGGCGAAATGGATGGAGGATTATGGCGCCGATGAGGCCTATGATAGGATGATAGACGATGCGATAGATTTTGCAGAGAGGGAACCCTATGTGGATGAACGCGAGTGAATTTGCAAGGCGCGAGGGCAAAAACCTCTACGTAATCGACGCGCAGGCTTGCAGAGACCGCAAAATCGGGCGCACGGATCGCTTCCGTAAAGTGGGGAGGGTGCTACAGGTCGAGACGGAGCGCTACTACCTCCCGCGCAACGATCCGATCACGCCCGAGCTGAAAGAGCGGATAGAGAGGCTGTATTACAAGGCGCGCGAACTTGTAGCAAGCGATTATGAGCTTGCGTGGATCGCGCACAAGGGCACGGGCTCGCCGCATATCAATGTCTTTCAGCGCTTTATACGTTTTCGATGGCATCGCGGCGCGAAGATAGTGGAGCGGATGTGCGAGAACCTAGAGGCGCTTTTGGCAATGAGCGAGGAAGCGCGCGCGGAGTTTCTGGCTTGTGAGCTGGAGGCTATGAGCGAAGCAAAAAAAGGAAAACCAAATGAAGTTATACAACGATCATTTTCAAAATTTTAAGCGCTACGGCATACCCAAGGCGCAACTAGTGATCGCGGACATCCCTTATAATCTAGGAAACAACGCTTACGCTAGCAACCCTGTGTGGTATGTGGGCGGCGATAACGCAAATGGGGAAAGCAAACTGGCGGGTAAAAGCTTCTTTGACACGGATGAAAATTTTAAAGTCGCTGAGTTCATGCATTTTTGTTCCAAAATGCTAATTAAAGAGCCTAAAGAGGCTGGACGAGCGCCTGCGATGATAGTATTTTGTGCTTTCGAGCAACAAGCGCCGCTAATAGAGCTTGCTGCGCGCTATGGCTTTGCGCACTACATAAATTTAGTATTCCGCAAAAAGTCATCCTCGCAGGTTCTGAAAGCCAATATGCGAATAGTTGGCAATTGTGAATACGGTCTCATCTTTTACCGTGACAAGCTCCCTAAATTTAACGGGGGTGGCAGGATGAGAATGAACTGCATAGACTGGGTTAGCGACGGCGCAAACGTGCCCAAAGTCCACCCCACGCAAAAGCCCGTGAAGCTACTTGAATATCTTATTTCGCTATTTACCGACGCGGGGGATGTAGTGATTGATCCGTGCGCGGGGAGCGGTAGCACTCTAGTCGCAGCGGAAAATTTAGGGCGTAAATCTTACGGATTTGAGATCAAAAAGGATTTTTTTAAGGCAGCGCACGAACGCATGTTTAAAGCCGTGCAGAAAAAGCTATTTATATGAAGGAGTATCTGATGAAAGAAATTAAATTTAGAGCGTTTTTGCGCTCTGATCAAAGGTTACCGAACGGAATAACGTTAGGATATGAGAAATATCCAAAAGGGATATACGAGGTGATGGAACTAAATTTTGCAAATGAAACAGCTACGCTATGGAGCGAAAAAGAGCAAACCTGCTTCGAGGTTTCTTTCCGCAAAATCGAGCTAATGCAATATACAGGTATAAATGACAAAAACGGCAAAGAAATTTACGAGAGCGATATAGTCGTATATTTTTATGAAGGGCTTGGGAGGGAAGGCAGGGTTATATTGGATGAAGGCAAATTTTTAATAATAGATCTGAGAGCCAAGGACGGCGACGATGCTTCCGACTGGGATGCCGTCGAATTATATGAGGTCTCCATCACGAGGCATTCCGAGCTTGAAGTTATTGGCCCCATATTCAAACTGCTGATGGAGAACACAAAAGAGAGAAAGGAACTAAAATGGGACAAAGGCTTGTAATCCAGTTGAAAAAGAATAACGAGGTGCAGTCAAACTGCTATTATCACTGGGCGGGATTTTTAGACCGAGCGCTGCCTTTAGTTAAAAAAACGCTCAATTCTTTGATTGAGCTCCGCAGGGTGGATTTGTCTTTGCAGCAAAAGCTTGGTCCGTATATCCAAATGCTCAGCCAGATGTCAATACAAATAAGGCGGATTGATCCCAAAGATAAGGACAAGAGGATCGAAGAGATAGTTAAATTTGATCCAAATACTATAACAGAGGAAGACTTCAAGGACGATAAGCTGGATTTTCTTTTGGCGCACAAATCAACCGGCGCAACACAAAGCAAGGAATATTTGCCATATTTTCTTGGGAGGAGCTTGCCTTTTAATGAAAGGGCAGATAGGAGCTCGGGCTTGATTTCTTTAGACCGAAAATTTATATGCGAATTTCTGTATTCCGCCGAGCAAATAGTAGATATCCACATAGACTACGGCGGCGAGCCCTATGCGAATATTATCAATCTGTTTGAAGTTTGCCCCGAGGAGGAATGGAAACAAAAGGTAAAAAGAGAGGATTTCGTAAAAATCCCTAGCTCGTTGGACCTATCGCACCTAACAAAGGACGAGATGAATACCTTTTCGTTCTTTCTTAACGATGTTTCGTTCAGCATCCCCGCTTTTGAGTGGAGAGATCAAATATTAATAGCGGCAGCATACTAGACGAAAGGAGAATAGAATGCTAAATTTCATATTCTGGGGCATAACGCTCAACTGTTACACATTTACGATACTTGTTCTTGTTGCAGGAAGAATGCATCTTAAAAGCAAACGCGCGTCTCTGCATTTTGCAATAGGCATATTGATGCCATATTTTCTGTTTGTATTAACCATTGTGCTTTCCTTAATATGGGCCTTTTGCGGCTTCGACATTGGCAAGGTAGAGGCGTGGTTGGAGAAAAGACTATGAAAAATTTTTTAATCAAAATGTATCGTGCGCTCCCGTCTTTCGATTGCCCGACCTTATATAATGTGCTTCTTGGGCTTTGTGCCATCCCGACAGGAATAGGAATTTTTCTTATTGCGGTAATGTATGTTTTTGACAATATTATTTTTTGGCGAATGATCCATGTGTTAGCCTTACTTGTTATTTTCCAACTTGTGATAGTAGCAATGGCGGCGTATTTTAAGGATAAAGAATGAGCAGCCCAGATCGTGAAAAAGAGCGCGAGATGCTGCGCAAGATAGACGATTTCGCGCAGAGACACAATGAAAAAGGCGTGCTCGTGGAAAAGATACATCAAAAGCTTTTTAGCCTAAATTTGAAACAACTAAAGGAAATTTTAAAAAGGATGGGGAAATGAACGATAAATTTATAACCAAAGCCGAAGCCCTAAAAGAGCTCGGCATTTCCGCGCGCTCGCTTTATGACAAAGTAAAGCAGGGCGTAATAATAGCCAACAAGGTCAATTCGCGGGTGATCTACTACTCGCTTAAGTCTATCCGCGCTTACAAATCAGGACAAGCCGTCCAAAAAGTCGCTCCACCATTGCATTAATGCCGCGCGCTGCTTTAAATTTTTGGCGTGGTTATAGGCGTCTTTTACCTTATTTTTTTCAACGTGCGCGAGGCACAGCTCGATTACGTCGCTGCTCTGCCCGTGCTCGTCTTGTCTTTCGTGAGCTATCGTGCTAAATGTAGCGCGGAAGCCGTGCGGCGTAATCATCTCATTACTAAAACCTAAATTTCGCAGCATCGAGCGGACTGTATTGTCGCTGATCGGGCGAATATTCGACTTGACCGACGGAAAGATAAGATCGCTTTTTAGCGGCGAGCTCGCGCGATAATCCGAGAGCAGTTTTTTCGCACTATCGCTTAAAAACACCTCGTGAGCTTTGCCGTTTTTCATTTTGCTAGCGGGTATGCTCCATAGGCTATTTTTAAAATCTATCTCGTCCCACGTAGCAAAGCGCGCATTTTCGCCCCGCACCGTGGTATAAAGCATAAATAGCGCGCATACCTTTATCCTCTCGTCCCCGAAATACCCCTTTATCGCTTTTATTAAATTTCTAATCTCTTCCTCGTTTTTAAAATACGCAAAATGTCTAATCTGCCGCTTGCCGATCAGCGCGGTTTTGTCAATATCGGCGATGATATTATGCTCTACGTATTCGTGGAGCAGGGCAAATTTATAAAAGCCGTTTAGCATACCCAAAACCTTTTTAGCGGTTTCTTGTTTCTCGTCCTCTAAAAGAGGGGCAAGGGTGTTTATTACGTCTTTTCTGCTTATCTCCTTAATATCCGCGTCGCCTAGTTTAGGCAGCAGCAACGCCTCAAATCTCCTTTTTATCCAAAACAGATGCTTTTCATTAATTTTATTCTTTGTTTTTATCCACTCGGCGTATATTGCGCGCAGGGTAGTCCTGCTTTCGTCTTTTGAAATATCTACGCCGTCTAATAGCTGCTTTTTAAGCTCGTTTCGCTTTTCTCTGGCTTCGGCTAGGCTTATGTCGCCTAGTTTGCCGATCGTAATTCTTTGGCGCTTATTCGTTAGCTTGTTGCGGAATTCGTAGATGAAAAATTTATTTCCGTTGGGCATTATTTTTAATAGCAGGTTGTCGCTATCGCTTACAAAATACGGCTTATCTTTGGGCTTTAAATTTTTAACTTGGGTTATCGTGAGCTGTGACGATAGTTTAGGCATTGTGCATCCTTTTAGCTGACTAGCGGCGGCAAATTTTGGCTATTTTTCTTGGGTAGTCAGCCAAATAGTCAGCAAAAAATCGCCGCTGTTAGTTTCTTTTAGCTGCTTTTTATTGCCGTAAGTTTATGAAAAAATGCTTTAAAATATCATAAAAATCGAGATTTTACTGCTGTAACTTGCAGGTCTTTTCTGTGTGTTTCTTGAAGTAATGGCAGATGGGAAGGGATTCGAACCCTCGAAAGCTTGCACTTTACACGCGTTCCAGGCGTGCTCCTTCAACCGCTCGGACACCCATCTAAATTAAAAGTCGCGATTATAGCGAAAATCTAAAATTTTGCCAAATTCCGTTTCGGCGCGCAACCGCTCGCCTTTAAATTTAAAACGTGACGCTTGGAATTTCGCCGCAGCGTTTGGAATTTTATCGTGCCGCTTAAAATTCTGCCGTGCTGCTTGAAATTCTATCGAGCCGCTAAGCCAGTCCGCTTCGCGCTTTCTAGCCGAGCGGCGATTTTATTAGGCTGCGCTATTTTTAAATTTAGATTATCTTTGAAATTTGGACTTATCGCCCGCCGCGGGGCTAAATTTAAAAAGCGCAAGTAGATTTTTTCTTTCATACATCCGCTTGCGCCGTAAAAGCCGGGCTGTGCTTAAAATTTACGGGTATTTTAAAATTTCGCGCCGCCCGTAAATTTATAAAGCTAATTAAAAATTCTATCCTTCGGGAAGGCGGACATATCGGGCTGCACGTCCTTATCTGCGCCGATAAGCGCCTTTATTTCGCTATCCTCGATGCTAAAGCCGCCGCCAAGCGCCTTGTAGGCGTTTACCGTCGCGCTTAGCACGTCAAGATCGGCCTGCACTTTATTTAGCTGCGCGCTAAGCAGGTTTCGCTGTGAATCCAAAAACTCCAGATGATCGCTGTAGCCCGCCTGATACCTGCTTGAGGCGTTTGAATAAATTTTGCTCTGCGAAGCGACGAGATCGGCGAGGCTTGCCTGTCTTAGTTTGGCGTTTTGCACGTCTACAAGCGCGTCGCGAACATCGCCGAAAGCGGTTTTAAGTGCTTTGTCGTAAGCGATGAAGCTTGCGTTTTGCTCTAAATTTGCAAGCTCTACGCGCCTTTTTTGGCGGCCGAAATCAAGCAGCGGTCCTGCGAGCGAGCCGCCGATACTCCACGTGCTCGCGTTTGCGGTAAACAGCCTGTCGAACTCGCCGCTTGCGTATCCCGCCGAGCCCGTAAGCGAGAAAGTAGGGAAGTAGCCCGCCTTGGCGACGCCCACTAAGAAGTTGCTTGAGCGCAGATTTTCGAGCGAGCTTGCGACGTCCGGGCGGTGCAGGATCACGTCGCTTGGGATTCCGCTTGGGATCTGCGGCGCGCTAGGCATTTTCGCAGCGGTCTGCGGCGCACCGCGTAAAATTTCATCGTAGCTCTTGCCTGTTAGGATATTTAGCGAGGTCTGCGCCGCGGAGAGCTGATTTTGCACGCTTATCAGGCTTGTCTCGGCGCTTTGGACCGCAGCTTTAGCTTGATAAAATACGATCTCGCTAACCGCGCCCGCATCGAGCTGCTTTTTGCGGTAGTTTTGCGTATCCTGATAGCTTTTTAGGCTGTCTTTTAAAATTTGTTCCTGCTGCTTTAACGCCAGTAGCGTAAAATAGGTCGTTGCAACCGTGCTAGTGATCGTGTTTTTGGCGGTTTCGTAGTCGTATTTCGTCGCATTAAATCGCGATCGCGCCGAATCTACGCTGTTGCGCACGCGCCCCCAAAGATCTATCTCGTAGCTTAGCACGGCGCCGATCTGATACGCGCCGTGGGAGTTGCGATCGGGCTGGTTGCCGAAATTATTTTGGCGCACCGCGCTGCCGCTTAAATTTACGTTCGGCAGGTACCCGAGCTTGCTTAGCCCTAAATTTACGCGCGCATACTCGACGTTATTCAGCGCGGTTTGCAGATCGGAATTTTGCTCCAGCGCGCTTTGGATCAGGGCGTTTAGCTGCGGATCGTTAAAGCTTTTCCACCACTGCGTGCTAACGTTCGTGCTCGCGTAATCCGCCTTAAAGCCGGTATGTTTTTGCGGCGTGACGGGCTTGAAGTTGCAGCCGCAGAGTAAAATTCCAAGCGTCAAGGCGCTTAAAAGGGCGTTATTTATTTTCATCGTTCACCTCGTTAGTTTGGACTTTTTTACCGCGTCTATCAAGCCAAGCGTTGAAGCTTTCGAGCAGGTAGAAAAACAGCGGCACGAAAAAGATCGCGATCGTAGATGCCGCGAGCATTCCGCCTACGACGCCGGTTCCTAGCGCATGGCGGCTAGCCGCGCCCGCGCCAGTGGCGATAACCATCGGAAGCACGCCCAGACCGAACGCAAGGCTCGTCATCACGATAGGGCGAAACCTCATCTTGGCGGCCTCTACGGCGGCTTCAGCGATAGGGCGGTGGTTGTTTAGGTGCTCATTCATCGCAAATTCTACGATCAAAATCGCGTTTTTCGCCGCCAGACCGATTAGAAGTAGCAAACCGATCTGAAAATATATGTCGTTATTCAGCCCGCGGAAATATGTAAACACGAGCGCGCCGAATACCGAAAACGGCACGGCGGTAAGTACGGCAAGCGGCATGAGCCACCTTTCGTATTGAGCCGCCAGGATCAAAAACACGAAGATCATTCCAAATACAAACGCCTGCGCGCCCTTGCCCGTCTCGCTGACCTCTTGATACGCAGAGCCCGCCCAGCCGATAGAATATCCGCTAGGAAGCTCCTCTTTTATGACCTCTTGGATCGCGGCAATCGCCTGACCCGAGGTATAACCCGTATTTGGCTCGCCCATAATCTGCGCTGCTGGGAAGGCGTTAAATCTATTAACGGAATCAGGACCCAGCGAGCGCTCAAGTCTCACTAAAGAATTTAACGGTATCAGATCGCTACTAGCGCTGCGGACGTAGAGCGATTTTAGATCGTTAGGATCGTCTCTGTAGTTTTGCGTAGCGCGGATATAGACCTTGAACGTGCGACCCATAAGGTTAAAGTCGTTGATGTAATACTGCCCGATGGTAGAATTTAGCACGGTGAAAATGTCGGCTATCTTAACGCCTAGCATCTTTACCTTCTCTTTATCGACGTAGAGCTTATACTGCGGGAAATCGGTATCCAGCGTCGTTCGCACTAGTTTTAAAGCGGGATGTTGGTTAGCTTTGGCGGTTACGCGATCCATATCGGCGCGAATTTCATCGTAGCTCTTGCCCGTCGTGCTTTGCGCGTAGAGCTCAAATCCGCCCGTAAGCGAAAGCCCCATAATAGGAGGCGGCGTAACGACGTAAGTCATCGAGTTGCGATCGGCGCCGTAGAGCTGCCCGTTTAGCGCAGCAGCTATGGCGAAGTTGGAATTTTCATCGCCGGGGCGCTCCTTCCAGTCCTTTAACTTCATAAAAAAAGCTCCCGCATTTTCTCTAAGCGCTCCGGCTAGCATATCGTATCCCGTGATTTGGGTTATATCTTTTACGTTTGGATACTTTTTAGCGATACTTGCGATGAAATCCTGATCGGCTTCCGTCCTAGGTAGAGTAGATGCCGAGGGAAGCGTAGTCATTGCCATAATCGAGCCTTTGTCCTCGTTAGGCACCAGGCCGCTAGGAGTGAGCACAAGAAGCTTCACCATCGCATAGATGATGATGCCTACAAAAACGAGGCTGATTAGTACGTGGCGCAAAACCATGTCGACGCCTGCGGCGTAAATTTTAGTTGAGATGCTAAAAAGATTATTAAACCATCTTATAAAGAAAAAAGGCTCAGATTCCATTTTTTGCAAGATTAGAGCGCAAAGTGCGGGCGTTAGCGTAAGGGCTACGAAGCCTGAAAAACATACCGAGGCTACGAGCGTTAATGCAAATTGCCTCTGCATAACCCCAGTAAAGCCTTCCATAAACGCAACCGGCACGAAAACCGCCGAAAGCACGAGCACGATAGAGATGACGGGCGCTACGATCTCGCCCATCGCCTTCGTGGTAGCCTCTTTGACGCTAAGATCCGGCTCTTCGTGCAAAATTCTCTCTACGTTTTCGATCACGATAATGGCGTCGTCCACGACGATGCCGATAGCTAAAATAAGCGCAAAAAGAGTGATTAAATTTATAGAAAATCCGAAGGCGTAAATTCCGATAAACGCGCCGCAGATCGATACGGGCGCAGCAAGCGTCGGAATGATCGTCGCTCTAAGGTTCCCTAAGAACATATACATAACGATGATGACGAGGATTAACGCTTCAATGAAAGTATGAATGACCTCTTCGATCGATACTTTTACGAAGCTAGTCGTATCGTAGGCGACGTCGTAGGTCAGCTCGCCTGGGAAATTTGGTTTAAGCTCGTCTATGCGCTTATTTACCGCTTCAACTACGGCTAGGGCGTTGGCGCCACTTTGCATAAAGATAAGCACAGGCACCATCTCTTTACCGTTAAATTTCGCCGAGATATTGTAGCTTGCGCCGCCAAGTTTGACCTCGGCGACATCTTTTACGCGCAAGAAATTCCCATCTTTTTGCGCGCGTATGATGATATTTTCAAACTCTTCGACGGTTTTTAAACGACCCTCGGGCTTGATCGCATAGACGTAGGGATTGCCTAAGTTCATCGGCTGCTCGCCCATCTTACCCGCGGCGTATTGGCTATTTTGCTCACTTATTGCGGCGATTATCTCGGCGGTCGTAACGTTAAATTTCTTAAGTAGCTCGGGCTTTACCCAGATCCTCATAGCATAGTCTTTCGTACCCAGCGCTTGAGCTTCGCCGACGCCCGGCACGCGCTTTAGCTCATCTACGACGTTGATAGCTACGTAGTTTTGCATCTCTACGACGTCCATCTGCTCGCTAGGATCGTAAAAGGCAAGCACTTCCAGCATCGTGCTGCTGCGCTCGGTGACGGTTACGCCATAGCGGCGCACTTCATCGGGAAGCAGCGTAAGAGCTGGCGTGACGCGGTTGTTTACATTGACTTTCGCATCTGCTGGATTTGTGCCGATTTGAAAATATACGTTGATACGAACATCGCCGGAGGAGCTTGCTGAGCTTTCCATATAGATCATATTTTCAACGCCGTTGATCGCGTTTTCAAGAGGGGCTGCGACGACGTCGGCAATCGTCTGCGCATCCGCGCCGCTATATGTAGCACTTACGACGATTTGCGGCGGCGTGAGCTGCGGATACTCCTCGACGGAAGAATTTTTAAGAGCCAAAACGCCCGCGATTACGATTATGATCGAAACGACGCAGGCAAAAACGGGGCGGTTGATGAAAAATTTAGAAAACATTATTTCCCGCTTTCCGCATTGCTCTGAGATGCTTCAGGCTGTCCCGCTACGTAAGGATCGGTGCTTGCGGGTACGGGAGTTACCTTGGAGCCTACGTTGATCTTTTTAAAATTATCCAAAATGATCTGATCGCCGTCCTGCAGCCCGCTTGAGATCGTCGCCGTGCGGGTATCTTGAGCTGCGATTTTGACCACTTTTTTTGCTACCTTTCCGTCTTGCACGACATAGACTATGGTGTTGCTAAGATCTTGCTTGAGCGCAACTTGCGGAATTTTAAAGCCGTTTTTCTGATAAAAGCCATCGACGCTTACTTTAGTAAAAATTCCAGGGCGAATTTCTAAGCTTGGATTTGGAATTTGAGCCTTGGCGCTGACTGACGCTGTGTTTGTATTGATGACGCTATCGATGAAGCTTAGCGTGCCGTTGTAGTCCTTGCCGCCGAGATTTATGCTTACCTGACGGCCTAGCTGCTTCCACTGCCCGTTTTTTAAATTTGCATCAAGCTCCAGTCTATCGACGTCCGCGATGCCGAATTCCACGTCGATCGGATCAAATTTGCTAAGGCGCACCAGATCCTCGCCCACGTTTACGTACGCGCCCACGTCCTTTTGCGTATCGCCCGCCATGCCGTCAAAAGGCGCGGTCACGAGCGAGTGATCAAGATCGATCTTGGCGCTTTTAAAATTTGCTTCAGCCACCATAAACGCGGCCTTTGCGGTGTCGAAATCCTTTTGAGAGATCGTGTTGCTAGCTTTTAGCGCCTTGGCTCTTTTGTAGTCCGCCGAGGCGTTTTGCAGATTAGCGTTTGCGCTGTCAAACGCCGCTTGGTAGCGCGAGCGGTCGATCTCGTAGAGCACGTCGCCCTTTTTGACGCTGTGCCCCGGCTCGAAAAGTTGCTTTTCGATAGTGCCCGAAACCTGCGGCTTTAGCATTATCTCAAGCTCGCTTACGGTCTGTCCGTTAAATTTCAAAATTATCGGCACGTCGGCGGATTTGGCGGTAAATACGTCTACCGGCAGCGCGGGAGCCCCACCGCCTTGCTTCGCGCCTTTATTTTCCTTTTTTTCAAAATAGGAGCAGCCCGAAACTAAAAACGCTGCGAAAATCAAACTGGCGACTTTTTTCATGTAATTTCCTCTAATTGGATTAAAATTTTGTATTTGTAATAGTTATTACGAAACGAGCGTAAATTATAATAAAAACTACATAAAGAAAACTTAAATTTAGCCCGTAAAATAATCTACCGAGTGGAATTATAGCGGAATTTCGATATAATCGCGCTAAAATTTTAAAGGCTTTTTATGAGAAAAATTCTTACTATCGCGGGTTCGGACAGCGGCGGCGGTGCGGGCATCCAAGCCGATATCAAGACGATCAGCGCGCATAAGATGTTTGCTACGAGCGCTATTACGGCGCTTACGGCGCAAAATTCACGCGGCGTATTCGGCGTACTGGACGTTCCGCCGCATTTTGTAGAGGCGCAGCTCGATGCGATTTTTAGCGACATCT
The DNA here is from genome assembly GCA_963523845.1 of uncultured Campylobacter sp. Taxonomy (GTDB): domain Bacteria; phylum Campylobacterota; class Campylobacteria; order Campylobacterales; family Campylobacteraceae; genus Campylobacter_B. The sequence goes on from CAURFS010000001.1 coordinate 47,842, forward strand.
TTCCGGACGCCGTTAAAATCGGAATGATCTCCAATGAGGGGGTTGCCGAGGCCATCGCAAAGAGCCTGAGCAAGCACGGCGCGAAAAACGTCGTCTTAGATCCCGTGATGGTCGCCACCAGCGGCGGAGTTTTGATGAAACAAAGCGCGCTGCATGCGCTAAAATACGAGCTCGCCCCCGCCGCGGGGATTATCACGCCCAACGTGCGCGAGGCCGAGGTCTTGGCGGAGATGAAAATTTTAAGCTTAGCAGGTATGCGCGCCGCAGCGGTTAAAATTTCGCAGTTTTTCGGCGGCGCGATTTTGATTAAAGGCGGCGATCTGGCGGCTTCGAGCGAGGCTTGCGGCGCGGCGGGAACGAACGGAGCGCGAAATTTTAAGGCCTCGCAGCGCGAGACGGGCGAAGATGGCACATGCGAAAATTCTATGGGTTCGACGAAGAGCGCGGATTTCGCGGGTAAAAATTTTACTAGCGAAGGCGTAAATTTAGCGGCGAGCGCGAAGCCTTCTTCTGGGCGAAATTTATCCGCAGCGCCTTTAGATACAAGTTTTGAACCGAGCGGAGAGGGTGGGGATTTGAGAAATTTAGCGGTCGATATTTTGTACGAAAACGGCAAATTTTACGAGTTTTCCGCGCCTAAAATTTCTACGCGTAATACCCACGGCACGGGCTGCACGCTCTCAAGCGCAATCGCATGCGCGCTGGCGGCGGGGCTTAGCCTGCCCGCAGCCGTCGCCCATGCCAAGGGCTTCGTGCGTAGGGCGCTTTGCTGGGGTGAGCAGATCGGGCACGGATGCGGTGCGATAGATCATTATTTTACGGTACGCGATCCCTTCGGCGCGGACTTTGGCGGATCTTGCTCGAACGAAATCAAAATTATCTCCCCGGATTAAAATTTCAAGCGCTCGTTGAAATCCCCGCATTCGTAAAATTCCAAAATTCCGCTGCTATTAAATAACCTAGCGGCACAAGATTATATACAAATGGTTCATTGCGGCTTGTTATAAATGATGAGATTACGTGGCTAAAAAGCGTGCGCTACGAGAATATGCGTACTTAAAATTTTAGTTGATTTTTAGACATCATAATCCGCGTAGAATTTTAAAGATTTTTAAATTTTATTGTAGAGTTTGCGTTGCAAGCTAGGGATTTCCTTATTTGCCTTATGCTATAGCTCTGCTTCGCGGCATTGTTAAATTTGCCTTATTTCTTATAAGGCTTTATGCGCGAAAAAAGTGGATTATAAATATAAACTAGTCATGCACTCACTGCTCACGCTACTACCTGCCTTCGCCCCTTCAAGGCAGATGCATCGCATTGTATGTCCGACCATTGCGTTGTACTTGCCGCGGCATTGTGTCCCCGTTGCGAACTCGCGATCCATTCCTTTCGTCTCATATTTGCTGAGCTTACTAAAATTCCAAATTTTCTAGCAAAAGAGTTATAATGGCTAAAACAAACAATAACTCACATCAACAAATACAATGAAGTAGAAATCGAATAATCTTATACCAAATAACTCATCATAAATAAAAACGTAAGCGACGATAAGTAAATAACTTGAA
>CAURFS010000002.1:0-40165 GCA_963523845.1 uncultured Campylobacter sp.
CAAATTCTTTCTGCAAAGCAGCTCTGATGGAATTAGCGTATTTATCTTTTAGTCTGCTCATAATCAACCCTCTACCAACGCAACGTTTGAAATATCCATAGGCATCTCTTTGCTTGTAAAGCCGCCTTGCGGATTTTGCTCGGTTGGTTTGATAGCCTTTTTAGCCATTTTACAACCCTCGACGATAACTTGAGCTTTTTTAGGAAACACGGCCTTAACGGTACCGGTTTTGCCCTTATCGTCACCTGCGATGATCTTTACTTGATCGCCCTTTTTAATCTTAAATTTTACTGCCATTATAAAACCTCCGGAGCCAGCGAAACGATCTTCATAAAACCGCCGTATCTGACCTCTCTACCGATAGGACCGAAAATACGAGTGCCGATCGGCTCTTTTTTTGAATCCAAAATAACGGCTGCGTTCTCATCAAATCTAATTAGCGAGCCGTTGCCTCTGTGCAACTCTTTAGTCGTACGAACGACTACGGCTTTTACTACTTGACCGCGCTTAATCTTGCCGTTAGGGAGCGCTTTTTTTACAGAGCAAACGATGATATCGCCGATTGTAGCGTATCTTCTTTTGCTGCCGCCCAAAACTTTAATACACATAAGTTCTTTTGCGCCGCTATTATCAGCTACCGCAAGTCTGGTAAAACTCTGTATCATTATTCAACTCCTGTTTTCAAAACCGCTTTTAAGCGAAACGATTTTCTAGCGCTTAGCGGTCTGCACTCGATCGCAGATATGGTGTCACCGATCTTTACGACGTTATTTTCATCGTGGATCAGATATTTTTTAAACCTTTTTACGATCTTTCTATATCTAGGGTGCATAACCCTTCGCTCTACCAAAACGGTAGCTGTTTTATCGCCCGCCTTCTTTACGACTACGCCTTGAATTTCTCTTTTAAATGCCATAACCTATCCTTATTTCGCTTTAATAGCTGTATTGATTCTAGCGATATCTTTTTTGATAGCGCGAATCTCGTTAGGATTGCTTAGCTGCATAGTTTTTAGCTTTTGTCTAGCCGTAAATAAAAGCAACTTACTTTGTTTCAACATAGAATTTAGCTCAGCCAAATCTTTATCTTTCAAATCAGTATATTTCATTTTCGCTTTCCCTACTTACGATTTTCGTTTTAAAAGGTAGTTTATGAATCGAAAGCATAAGCGCCTCTTTAGCAACCTCTTCGCTAACGCCGGTCATCTCGAAAATGATCCTGCCCGGTTTTATATTCATTACCCACTCCTCTACGCCGCTCTTACCCTTACCCATACGAGTTTGTAGAGGCTTTTTGGTAAGCGGTTTGTCTGGGAATACCTTAATCCAAATTTTAGCTTGACGATTCACGAAGCGCGTCATCGCGACACGAGCCGCTTCGATCTGGCGAGAATTTACCCTACCCGCCTCTACCGCTTTGATACCGAAATCGCCGAACGTCAAGGAATTTCCTCTCGTCGCATAGCCGCGATTGCGACCTTTCATCATCTTGCGGTATTTTGTTCTTTTTGGCATCAACATAACTATTTACCTCTTCTTGGTCTGCGTGTTTTTTTAGGCGCATCATCGGCCTTTTCAGCCTGGATGCCTTTTTGTAAAATTTCACCCTTAAAGATCCAAACCTTAATGCCGATATTACCGTAAGTCGTATGTGCTTCGGCAAAGCCGTAATCGATCCTGGCCCTTAGAGTATGAAGCGGAACGCGTCCCTCCAAATACCATTCGGTTCTAGCCATCTCCGCACCGCCTAAGCGACCTGCGACGCAAATTTTAATTCCTTTTGCACCTGCTTTTTGAGCGCCTTGGATGACCTTCTTCATAGCGCGGCGGAATGCAACGCGGCGCTCCAACTGCATGGCTACGTTTTCCGCAGCCAAAAGTGCGTTCGAGCCTACTTTGCGCTCCTCTTTGATATTGATCGCTATGTCTTTATTGACTAGCTTAACGACTTCGCTTCTTAAATTTTCAACCTCGCCGCCTTTTTTACCGATGATAATACCCGGTCTTGCGGCTACGATCGTTACGCGAATTTTCTTAGCCGTTCTTTCGATCAAAATTTGGCTAATTCCCGCATAATAAAGCTTAGCTTTTAAAAATTTGCGGATCTTGTAATCCTCGCCGATACTCTCGGAAAGCGTCGCTTTAGAAGGAAACCATCTAGACTCCCAATTTCGATTAATTCCTAATCTTAAACCGATCGGATTTACTTTCTGTCCCATTTACGCTTCCTTCTTACTTGGTTTTGCTACTTCGACGATAATGTGCGAAGTAGGCTTGCGGATACGGCTAGCCGTACCTCTGGCGCGCGGACGAAATCTCTTAAGCACCGGACCTGCATCCACTCGGCAGCTGGTAACTACGACCTCTTCAGGCTCAAAGCCGCCGTTTGCGACCGCGCTCGAAATCGCCGTAGCGATATATTTCGCACCGCGATTAGGCGTAAATTCCAAAGTAGCAAGGGCAAATTCCGCATTCATGCCTTGAATTTGTTTTGCGATAAGTCTTGCTTTTGTCGGCGAAAGGCGAACAAATTTAATAGTTGATTTACTCATATTCTATCCTTACTTGCCGATCTTTTTCTGCACGGAGCCTTTGTGGCCCTTGAAAGTGCGCGTAGGAGCGAACTCGCCTAATTTATAACCGATATGATGCTCGGTGACGTAAACCGGGATAAAATTCTTTCCGTTATGAACGTTAAACGTAAGTCCGATCATCTCGGGCACGATCGTGCTTCGTCTCGACCAAGTCTTGATCGGTTTGTTATCGCCGGCTTTCTTTGCCGCAACGACTTTTTTCATTACGTGATCATCTACGAAAGGACCTTTTTTTAGCGATCTAGCCATTTTTATTTTCCTTTCCTTCTTGAAATTATAAGCTTATCGCTCGCTTTTTTATGGCGAGTTTTATAGCCCTTCGTCGGTTTGCCCCACGGAGTTACCGGATGGCGGCCGGAGTTTTTCTTACCCTCGCCACCGCCGTGTGGGTGATCGACCGGGTTCATTGCAGAACCTCTGGTTTGAGGACGGATACCTCTGTGGCGATTGCGTCCGGCTTTGCCGATGACGACGTTTGCCCACTCTTCGTTACCTACTACGCCGATACTAGCCATGCACTCTGCGAGCACTCTTCTCATCTCGCCGCTAGGCAGACGTAAAATGACATATTTTTCCTCTTTACCCATAAGCTGAGCATAGCCTCCGGCGCTACGCGCCATTTGAGCACCTTTGCCCGGTTTCAACTCGATATTATGTAGGATGGTTCCCACAGGGATATTTTTCATCTTCATCGCGTTACCAGGTTTAATATCTAATCCGCCCTCGGCAGCGGCTACTACGTCGCCCACTTTAAGATCGTTAGGCCTGATGATGTAGCGCTTCTCGCCGTCTGCGTATGAGATCAGCGCGATACGGCAGTTGCGATTCGGATCGTATTCGATCGCCTCGACCTTGCCAGCAACGCCGAATTTATTTCGCTTAAAATCGATGATTCTATAAAGTTTAGCGGCTCCTGCTTGTTTATGGCGGCTGGTAATGCGACCGTTATTGTTCCTTCCGGCTGCGGCAGGAATTTTAACAAGCAAGCCTCTAACGCTAGCTTTTGCAGTGATATCCTCGCTGCTAAGCCCGGTCATAAATCTTCTACTTGGAGTATACGGTTTATAAGTTTTGATCGCCATTTTACGCCTCCACGCTTTCTAGGCTTGCGCCCTCAGGTAGCTTGACGTAGAATTTTTTCACATCGTTTCTAGCGCCCATTTTACCTCTAAATCTTTTTACCTTGCCATCTTGTCTTAAAGAATTTATCTTTAGCGGAGTGATCCCGAAATAGTTCTTTAAAACGCTCTTTAGTCCGTTTTTAGTAACCGACGGGCTAGTTTGGATAACGACCACGCCGTTTTCTTGAAGACCGAGAGACTTTTCCGTATAAAGGATCGTTTTGATATCTGTTATATCTGCCATTTTAGTCCTCTTTCACTATTGATTCAAATGCCGCTTTTTCGAATACGACCGAGCCGTAAACTGCGATTAGGTAAGCATTGACCTCGCTTACATCGATGACATAGCAATTTTTTAGATTTCTATAGGCCAAAAGAGTTTGCGCGTCTAGCTCGTTTTTAACGATTAGCGCATCTCTAACGCCCAGTTTCTTAATAAAATTTGCCGCATCTTTGGTTTTACCGCTTTTTAGCTCCAAATCGTCGAAGATAAAAATTTTACCCTCGTTTGCTTTCTCATTGATAGCAAATTCCAACGCAAGGCGTTTTTGCTTTTTATTGACCTTCTGCTCGTAATTTCGCTCGTTAGTCGGACCGAATGCGACCGCGCCGCCTACCCAGACATTGGTTCTCGTTGAGCCCGCGCGTGCGCCGCCGCGACCCTTTTGTCGCCATGGTTTTTTGCCGCCGCCGCTAACCTCGGCGCGAGTTTTAGCGTTAGCCGTATTTGCACGAAGCGAAGCAAGGTAAGATTTGACGTACAAATATAGATTGTGCGAATTGACTTCCGAAAATTTCGCAGGGATTTCAATTTCGCTTGCTTTTTCTAGTTTTTCGTTAAGCACGCTTACTTTACTCATTTTACTATCCTTATTCTGCCCATTGCACCGTTAAATCCAGGAACCGAGCCCTTAAGCACCAAAATTTTATTCTCGGCATCAAAGCTTATGACTTCGTTTTTAGCGGTAATCGTTTCGTTTCCAGTGTGTCCTGCCATCCTCATACCAGGCTGAACGCGACCGGGCCACTCGCAGTTGCCAATAGAACCAGGCCTTCGGTGGAAGCGGCTACCGTGCGCTGCAGGACCGCCCGCAAAGCCATGGCGCTTAATGACGCCTTGATAGCCCTTGCCTTTTGATCTGAAGCTTACTTTGACGATCTTGGCTTCGCTCAAAACATCTAAATTTTGATCGCCAAGCTCGGCATTTTCTAAGCTTAGAGTCGCAAATTTATTAAATTCCTTGCTTAGACTATATTTTTTTTGAATTCCGGCGATAGCTTTGTTATGCGCTTTGCCGTCTGCGTAGGCTACGATAGCTTTTTTCTCATCGCAAACTTCGCAAATTTTGGTATTGATAAGTCGCAAAAGCGTCACGGGCGTGCTGCTCGTGTCGATCGTCCTACTCATACCTATTTTTTCTACGATATATTCCATTGTTTTACCCCTTATTTGCCCATCGCGTGAACTTCGACGTTGACTTCCGGAGCCAAATCAAGCTTAGTTAGCGAATCAACCGTATCCGGAGTCGCCGCTACGATATCTAGCATACGAGCGTGAATTTTCATCTCAAACTGCTCTCTGGAGTCTTTATTTACGTGCGGAGATCTTAAAACGGTGTAGCGTTTAATCTTCGTAGGCATCGGCACGGGACCTCTGACGTCCGCACCTGTTCTTTTTACGGCTTCAACGATAGCCGAAACTGTGCGATCTAAAACTCGATGGTCATAAGCCTTGAGTTTTAACCTAATTTTTTGCATCACTTTTCCTTAATAAAGAACTTGTCGCAACGCGCGACCTTTTGTTTCAAACAAAAGACGCACATTATATAAAAGCGCTCCCTTTTTGTCAAGAAAATAGCCAAATTTTATTAAAATATTTCCTTTTTATAAGGAAAAATATATAGAATTCCGAAAATTTTTAAAGTGCCGAAAAATTTCAATACAAAAATTTTAGATAAATTTAGACGGATATAAAAAATCTCATTAGGATTTCTAGGATTTATTTCCTTTTAATAAGGAAAATTTTAAAATACCTAATATGAATGATCTAAAATTTTTTTACGAAAACCCTCCGGAATTTATGGGCTTTATTCCGCGCAAAAGAGGTATCAGCTCTGCCAAAACTATAATATACGGAGTGCTAAATTCCGGCAAAAGCGCCGTGCTGAAAAATGAAATTTCAGAACTTAAAAAAGATGAAATTTTGTATCTAAATTTAGCCGATCTACGCCTTGAAGAGGCGGTAGCGAATGATGCAATTTTTGCAGCTAGAAATAGCGCAGGCAATACAAAGGCTAGCGAAGTAAACGAGCATGAAATAAGCAGAGAAGCTACGTTAGACGCGGAAATTTCGGATACGGGCGAATTTTACCGCGCCGCCGTAAAAAATACAGATACAAAAAACGTAAGCGCAGGCAGCTCAAACAACGCAAGAAATATGGAGTCCGATGGCGCAAAAAACAGGAGTGAGAATTTCTTCCGTGAGATCAAAGAATTTTTAGCGGCAAACGAGCAAATTTCATCGCTTTTTTTAGATAATTTTAGTAGCGCCGATTTTGAAATTTCATCGCTTCAAAGCTTTGCTGGGGGGCTAAATTTAAAGCGTTTTATCATCTCTACGCGCGATAAAGAGTTGATCCTGCCGGGCTTTGAGCGGCTTGAGCTTTTGCCGCTTTCGTTTGAAGAATTTATCGCCTTCGATAAGCGCTACAACGAGATAAACTCAATGATTTCGGCGTTTTTAGCCCAAGGCGGCGGCGCAAAAAATCCCTTCATAACGCCTGCCGAAATTTTAGAATTCGAGCAGAGGCTGCTTGCGGCGAACTTTAGCCGCACGGAAATTTTAATCCTAAAAGAGTGCCTAAGCTCCGTCCACGCCGCATTTAGCGCAAATAAAATTTACACCGCGCTAAAGCCGCGCATCAAGATCTCCAAAGACGCCGTCTACGGCACCATCGCCAAGCTTGAGCGGGAAAATTTCATCAGATTTTTAAGCAAGGCGGGCGAGCCTGCGCGCGCAAAAAAGCTATATTTTTCGCATTTTAATATGCGCGAAATTTTAACGAGCAAAAAGGACTTCTCCAAAAAATTTGCTAACGTCCTTTTCTGCGAGCTTTTGGGGCTAAATACGCCGATTTTTTACACAAAAGAGCTGGAATTTTACCTGCCTGCTCTAAAGATGGGGGTTCTCGTCATTCCTTTCAGCGACACAGATATCATCTTTTTAAAATTACGCAAAATATTAAGCGCGCTTAAGAGGCTCGGCATCATGAGTCTAAAAGTCGTTTCTATGGCAAACTCCGGTAGGCTCGAAATCGAGGGTATCCGCTGCGACGTCGTGCCGTTTCATGAGTTCGTGCTTAGCTTCTAATTATTGACATCCCATATCATAAAAATATAAATTTTATGATATAATTTTGGCAAACCCATATCAATTACGCAAGGGAAAGCCGATGATCAAATTAAAAGACAAACTCATTTATGAAACGCTAAAACTGGTCGAATCGCAAGGCAAAGAGGGACTTTTATGTCGCAATAAGCAAAGCGATGCGGAGTTTATGAGGCCCGTGAACGAATTCGCAGCTGCGAGTGGGCGCAACTACACCTCGGTCAAATCGACTCTTGATATAATTCATAAAAACTGGGGCTACCTGCAGCGCGAAAGCATTAAGGATACGGGGCTTGATGCGGGCAAGGCGTCGAAGATTTTCATCTACCGCCTATGCGAGTCAGGGCGAAGCTTTATCGAAAAATACGAAAAAGCGCTCGTCCAAAACGCCGACAAATAGTTCAAAATTAAAAATTTTAAGCGCCAATTAGATAGAATTCTTTAATTTCACGTAGAGCGACAGAATTTCATTTTTATGTGACTCGCCTTAAAAAAAGGAGATGAAAATGCTGGATTTTATAGTAAAAATGTTCGCATGGAAAGCTGAGTGGGAGGTAAAAAAGGAATATGACAAAGAATTTGGTGATCTATCCTCCATGCGCTCAATCTTGCGCTTTATAATACTTCTTATCATACTTAGCATTTTGATTAAATTTTAATTAAGCGTATGAAAGATACATTTTTAGATATTGCGCTCGTTTTATTTGGCATAGCTATGCTTGTCGCGATACGACAAAAATCTTTATTACAATTTATAATTTTCGTCGTGATTTTAGCGCTCGCCAGAGAGTTAATCATCAGGCTTTATGCCTAGTTTCGACGAAACCGACGCGGATGGAATTTAAAATTTAAACGACAAAATGACGGCGCGGCGAAATTCGGCGGGCGCAAATTTTAAATTTCGCCGTAACCACACTATGCTTTTATCATCATTAGCGAATTCTACCGTGCTTCAAGAATGGCCGTATCGATAAATCTAGCTTTTATCGTCAATGATAGATTTTACCCGCGGCGAGAATTTGCTTAATGTCGCGCTTTATGCTATCAGTGACGGAATTTCGCTCGTGCAAATGCGACGGAATTTCACTTGTGCGAACAAGGCGGATTTTTTGCGGTGGCAGCAAAAATTATAAACCAAATGAGCGGGTTAGAGCGTAAATTTTATAACGCTATAATGCTTAAATTCCGCAAAAGCCTAAATTAATGCGATACAAATGTGAAATTCAAGCAAAAATTTTAAATTTAGTAGCAAAATTCCGCGCGCTGAAATCTTAAAATTTTATTTCATAAAATTCCGAAATTTAGGAATTAAATTTTGCAGTGAAGCGCCAAATTTTACTTCGCAATTAAAATTCTCACGCAAACTATGCCCTGTAAATTCCAAAATTTCATCATCATAAAATTTTAAAATTCCAATGCTGTATTGCAAATATATTATTTTATCAAACGTAGCAAAAAGCGAAATTTTGTATAAATTACACTCGAAAATTTGACGGATTCTCGCGCAAACCGGCTCGAAATTCCGCCCTGCTTACTCCACGTATCCGATAAATTCGCCATCGAAAGTATGCCTAACGTCGCCGCGAAAGTAAATTTTGCCTCCATCTCCTAAGCGCAAATTTAGCGTTTCACCGCTTGCAGGTATCACGCGGATATCAGGAGCTAGCCCCATATTTTCGACGCCTGCGATGAAGCATGCCGCCATCCCCGTACCGCATGCAAGCGTTTCTGCCTCTACGCCACGCTCAAAGGTGCGCACCTTTAAAATTATGCTTGCGAGGCGGCTGTGAACTAACGCATAATTAACGTTAGCGTTATACTTTTCACGCAGATCACGGGCTAGCGCGGCATTGAACTCATTTAAATCACTAACAAAAGTTACCAAATGCGGCACTCCTGTATTATAAAAATACCACGTTAGCCCTGCCTCCTCAAAGCTTTCGCCCAAGCGCTTAGGATGAGTTAACATTACCTCGACATTAGCTACTAACGCGTGAGCGTTAGAGCGCAGATTGAAAATCTCGCCGAAGCTTACATTGCGTAGCTCGCCGCGCATGCTTTCGCTCAAATTTCCGCCGAAAATACCGAAAATTTCACCGCTAATTACGCCTGCGCCGCTTAGGAATTTCATACTCTGCGCGGCCAAGAAATTTTCATACGCATACATGCATACCGCTCGCGAGCCATTGCCGCACATATCGGCGCTACTGCCGTCGCTATTGTAAAATTCCCACTCGAAATTTATCCCCTCGATACCGTTGAATTTCGGTAGCACAACGATGAGCCCGTCGGCGCCTACTCCATCGCGCCTATCACATAACTCGCGCGCTAGCTTGGATCTATCTGCCTTAACCGAATCCGTAAATATTACGAAATCGTTGCCGCTCGCATTATATTTTGAAATTTTCATTATCTACCTCGCAAATTTTTAAAATTACTAACGCTCACTAACGCTTTATTAAAATTTTACTTATATCTAAATTTAAGCGTATCGCTTATTCCTAGGCTTTACTAAGACTAAAGTTACTAACGTATCTTCTTTCGTGAGCCCATTTTGTTATGCGTTTTTCGCCGCTTGATGTTAGAGTCTCATCTCATAGTCTCTAAATGCTCGCAAGCATCAAATCTTCCGAGCTTGCAAGCCTTTTCATAAAGCTCGCGAGCCCTCTTTTTATCTTTCGCTACGCCCCAGCCCTTTTCGTATTGATACGCCAAATTTGAACAGGCTAGCGGCTCATCGCTTTTCTCGCACGCCTCGCTAAAATACTTCGCAGCAAGCGCATGATCCTTTTGCCCGCCGTCGCCTTTGAAATACGTAACGCCCAAATTTACGCACGAATCCGCGTGCCCTTGCTCGCAAGCCCTCGTAAAAAATGTCCTAGCCCTGTCCGCGTCCTTTTTCACGCCTTCGCCGAGAGCGTAGCTAAGCCCTAGGTTATGGCACGCCTCTACTTGCCCCATCTTGCAAGCCTTAATCAAAAGCTCGATCGCCTTTTTCACGTCGGGATAGACGCCGAGCCCCTTTTTATAGTTGTATGCAAGGCTCGCGCACCCCTCGCTGCTGTTTTTCTTGCAAGCATCGCTGAAAAGCTCATTCGCCCTCTTACGATCCTGCGCCACCCCCTGCCCGTCGTTGTAGAGCAGTCCCAAATAGACGCAGCCCTTCTGCTCGCCGAGCTTGCACGCCCTGTCGTAATAGCGCGCGGCCTGCCTAAAGCTTCTATTTGAGTCGTATGCATAGCCCAAATTTGCGCAATCTAGCGCATTTTCCTCGCCGCCGGCGTCGCAATTGCGCTGTAGCTCGTTTATCACGCGGCTTAGTTTTTTACAATCCATCTCGCTCCCCGCGGCGCAGCCCTTCCTTAGATCGTCGATCTCCGCCACAGCGCCCGTCGCAAACAGCGCGGAGAGCAAAACTGCTCGCGCCGTAAATTTTAACCGCTCTTTAAGCGGCGTGCTTTTAAAATTTTGAAATTTAGCGCCGCTTTGGGCACAGCTACCGATCCCCATCATCGCTCCTTTATTTTTAGTCTCATCTTAATTCGCGTATAAATTTTACGAGCTCTCGCGCAAAGGGCTAAATTTTATCTTTTAGCTCTTTTAAAAATCTCTCCACCGCGACCTTAAGCGCGGCAAGATCGCCTCCATTATCTATCACAAAGTCCGCCATGGCGCGCTTTTGCTCAATATCCGTTTGCAGCTCCACGCGGTGTTTTGCGGCGGCGCGATCCAGCCCATTTCGCTTCATTACGCGCGCGATCAGCGTATCTTTTGGCGCATAAACGACCGCCGCTTTATCGAAAAACTCATACCTCTTGCCCTCGAAAAACAGCGGAATATCGACGAAAAAAAGCTTTTCTTTCGCCTCCAAAGCCTGCGCCTGCGATAAAATTTCAGCCGTTATCTTTGGATGCAGCAGCGCTTCTAGCTTTGCAAGCTCCGTAGGGTCTTTAAACACCAGCTCGCCTAGCTTTTTTCGGTCCACCGAGGCGCACGAATCGGTCAAAATTTTCTCATTCACGCTAGCTTTAAATTCCGTGTGTGAGCCTAAATTTTCAGCTTTCGCGTCCTTTTGCACGACGTATTGCGCGCCGAAAATTTCAGCCACCTGCGCGGCGCAGCGATCAAGGACGCAATGCGAAATCTTATCGGCGTCGATGATCTCAAATCCGCGATCACGAAGCAGCTCGCAAACCGCGCTCTTGCCGCTGCCGATGCTTCCCGTGATGACGACGGCGTGTTTAAATTTCAAGGCGAGCCTTTATAGCGTTTTTATTCGATTTTAGCTAAAATCTGCGAAATTATACCATCTTGGAGGATAAAATTTGATAAGCTACAAAGACGCTGGCGTCGATATAGACGCGGGAAATGACTTCGTAAACGCGATAAAACCGTTCGTCAAAAGGGCGCAAACTCCGCACGTTTTGGGCGGTATCGGCTCGTTTAGCGGCGCAGTAAGGCTGCCTGCAGGCTACAAAAAGCCCGCAATCCTAGGCGCCACCGACGGCGTGGGCACAAAGCTGAGACTCGCGATCAACGCGCGCAAATTTGAGGGCGTAGGCCAGGATCTCGTCGCCATGTGCGTAAACGACCTCATCTGCAACTTTGCCGAGCCGCTGTTTTTCCTCGACTACTACGCGACGGCGAAGCTCGAGATCAGCGATGCCAAAGAGGTCGTAAAAAGCATCGCTGAGGGCTGCAAACTCGCCCGCTGCGCGCTGATCGGCGGCGAAACGGCGGAGATGCCCTCGATGTATGAGAAAGGCGACTTCGACCTTGCAGGCTTTGCCGTGGGTATCGCCGAAGAGGACGAGATCGACCGCTCAAAATTCGTCCGTGAGGGCGACGTGCTCATCGCGCTTCCTAGCAGCGGCCTACACTCAAATGGTTTCTCGCTCGCGCGAAAAGTGGTCGCCGAACTGGGACTAAAATTTGACGACAAGGTAGGCAATCGCACGCTCATCGACGTGCTTTTGGAGCCGACTAGGATTTACGTCGGCGACTTTTTAAATTTAAAAGACAAAATCCACGCGCTCGCGCACATCACGGGCGGTGGCATCGTGGAAAATCTGCCGCGCGTATTTCCACAGGGGCTGGGTGCGAAGATCACGCATGCCGCGATCCGCACGCCTGAAATCTTTAAAATCATCGCGCAAAAGGTAGAGCCTGCCGAGATGATGAGGACGTTTAACATGGGCGTTGGCATGATCGTCGTAGCTCCGAAAGAAAACGCTGACTTTATGCTATCCAACACCGACGGCTACGTCATCGGCGAGGTCGTAAAAGGCAGAGGCGTGCAGCTCGTGTAAATTTGAAGCGGTAAAATTTGCCGCTTTTTTGCCAAAGCAGAATTTATGTTTAGACTAAATTTTAAAGCGGGTATTGCGACCGCTTCCAAAAACAGCGCCGAGAATTATTATATGATAGGCCTAGCGGACGACAAGTACGACTATAAGAACTATCTGCTTTTCCAAAGACCGATCAAGCTCGGGCGGTACGAGGACGCAGACGCGCCGCACAACGGCTTATACGCAGAGTGCAATGGCGACGTATGCTATAACGGCTGCAAGGCGGTGAAAATCACTAGCGAGCTTATCGTTTTTGAAGTCCAAGATAGCGTCATCACCGTGGATATCAGCGGCGTCAAAATTCCCAAACGCTTCATTAAGTATTGCAAAGAAATTTTCGGCGATATGCTTAGCGTCGAGGGATAAATTTAAATGTGTCTAACGGCACGCAAAAAATTTACCTGCAACTGCCGTAAATTCTATCTGGAGGATACTACTCCGCGTCCTTTGCGTCCGCTTTTTCGACGAGGCTTTTATACTCATCCTCGCTTAGATGCTCAAGCCACGTTACGTTTTTGCTGTCCTTTTCAAAGGTTACCGCGATATGCTCACCGTCTTCGCGCAGTCCTGCTCCGTGCCGGCGTTTGACGCCTGGCGGGCAGAGCACTACGTCGCCCGGACGAGCGATTTGTATGATCCCATCCGCCGTACCGGTGTAAATTTTACCCTGCGTCACGATTAAATTTTGCCCCGCAGGATGCGTATGCCACGCCGTGCGAACTCCACGCGGAAAATGCACCAGCGCTGCTCCTGCATTTGCGTAAGGCATCGTAGCAAAAAGTAGCGTGACTTTAGGCAGTCCGCCTGCAAAAATTTTATCGCTCACCTTATCATAAACGGCGAGATTTTCCTTTTTAACCAAAACTTGTTTTTCCTGCATCTTTTCTCATTTGTCTCTATTTTTCGCAATACTCTCTTGTGCGCTTAAATTTAACGCACACACCATCGTCGCTAGCTAAAATTTTAAGAATTTTAGCGTTCATTATGCTCGCTTTAAATTTAATCACAAATTTAAAGTCAAAGTGTCAGATCGCCTAAAATTTCGCGAGCCACTCTTTTATCTCTCTTTCGCTCGGTCTCTCGCCGAAGCACTTCCCCGCTAGCCACTCGCCGCCGTTTGCTTTCTTGGCTAAATTTTTATCGCTATTTTCAAGCCCAGAGCTATAAACGGTGCAAAATGGGATCACTTTTTTGCCGTTAAAATCGTTGTTTTTTATAAACTCGTCGATCGGCCACGCAGCATCGTGCCACCAGATCGGATAGCCCACAAAAACAGCCTCGTAGCTCTCCCAACCAGGGATTTTAACGTTAGTTAGCGGTACGATCCTAAGCGACGCATCGTCATGTTCGTGACTAACGCGACTTTTTGGATCGTTGTAGTTTAGATCCGCGTTCGTGTAGGGCTGCACCGGTTTTAGCTCGACTATCTGGGCGCCTAAATTTTGCGCTATTAAATTTGCCGCTCTAGCCGTATTGCCGCCTGCTGAAAAATAGACTACAAGCGTCTTTTGCGGTTCAAATTTGATATTTTCCGCCGCGCTTTGGTTTGCCGCGAAGGAGCACATAGCAAGCGCCGTAGCCATTATTTTGCTTAGTTTTATCATTTTATTTTCCTTTCTTTCATCTTATCTGTTCTTGCCAAAATTTGACCGCCTCGTCCAGCCAACCTTGCGCCGTCGTGCCGGTGCCTAAGCCAAATCCGTGACCTAAATTTGCATAGCTACGAAACTGCGTTTTAACGCCCGCAGCGGCTAAATTTCGTATTCGTCGCTCCATCACGCCGGGGCTTGCGATCCAGTCGTTTTCGCCAACGACGGCAAAGGTCGGTGGATCGTTTCGCGTAAAGTCCGAATAGCCCGTATATTGCATTATCACGGCTGCAGGGCGTGGATGCGAGCCCTGCTCAAAAGCCTGCGTGCCGTAGCTTCCCAGCATCGCCGCAAGTCTAGCTCCGGCCGAGCCGCCCCACAGCGAATAAAACTCCGTCCCCACCTCAAGCTCCTTTGCGTGCTTAAAAATAAAGCTAATCGCACGAGCAAGGTCTTGCGCCCCGCTCCTAGCGCCTGGGCGGTAGATCAACGCAAAGGCGTTGTAGCCCTTTTTAGAAAGCTCAAGCGCGTGCGGGAAACTATCGTGCATCGCGCCTACATAGGCAAAGCCGCCTCCGGCGACCACCACTGCAAACGGCTTACCCCGCTCGCCTTTGAAATAAAAAAGCCCAGTATCGTTTTTGCGCGGATCGGCGGCTTTTTCGGTATTTGAGTAAATATCATAAAATACCTGCTTGCCGGCTTTGGCGCGATCTTTTAGATAGTTTAAAATTTCAACCGTTTTATCGGCATCGATATGCTCGTACCACGTCAAATTTAGCTCGCCGAGCTTACCGCCGCTAAAATAACCCTTGTGCGTAGGGAAAAGCAGCCTGCCGTAATCACCAAATGCCGCATCACGGACGACGTCTGAAATTTTGCTCTCTTTTGTAAAGCTCTCGTTCATCTGCCCTCCCGCTAGCGCCGCCGCAAATAGCGCCGAAATCAAAAACTTTTTCAAATTTAACCTTTTTAAATTTAGCCGGCAAAGCCGAGATTATCTTGATAGATTATTTATCATCTTTACTATCTGCGGATCGCTGTGGTCGAAAAATAGGCTCGCACCGTCGTCTAGCCCTGCGATCGTTTGCATATCCGCCTCGCTTAGCGAGAAGTCAAATATATTGAAATTTTCCACCATGCGCTCTTTGCTTACGCTCTTTGGTATGACGACGATACCGCGCTGCACGAGCCAGCGTAAAATCACTTGAGCCACGCTTCTGCCTTGCTTCTGTGCGATCGTTTTTAGCACCGCATTGCTAAACATATCCTTTCTGCCCTCGCCAAACGGCGCCCAGCTTTGCATCGCGATGCCGAGCTCTTTTAAATTTGCCTGCGCTGCGAGCTGTTGATGAAAAGGATTGCACTCGATCTGATTTATCGCGGGCTTTATATCGTTATTTATCGCAAAATCCATAATTTGGCCGGGATTAAAGTTGCTAACGCCGATGCTGCGGATGCGACCCTCTTTTTTAAGCCTACTCATCGCTCGCCACGCGCCGTAAGTGTCTCTATATGGCTGATGGATGAGATACAAATCTAGATAATCAAGCCCTAGCTTTTTCATCGACGCATCAAAGGCTTTTAGCGCCCGTTCCTCGCTTACGTCACTGATCCAAAGCTTTGTGGTGATAAAAAGCTCCTCGCGTTTCACACCGCCGGCTATTGCCGCTTTAACCGCCGCGCCAACGCCCTCTTCGTTATGATAAGACTGTGCGGTGTCGATGAGACGGTAACCCACGCCAATCGCATCCTCAACGCACCTTTGAGCCTCTGCAGGCTCCACCTGATACACTCCGTAGCCTAAAATCGGCATTTTGTTGCCGTCGTTTAAGGTTAAATACTGCATTTTTGCTCCTTGTAATTTTAATTTTTTAACTGAAGTGATTATAACGGTTTTAAAAAAAGGAGGTAGAACGATCCTGCAAAATCATTGCCTATTTCTGTAAATATTATAAAAAAATACAAAATTTAGATCAAATTTGTAGTTAGGGTGGGGCAAAAATGTAAATTTTAGACAAAAGGAGCTTGGGAGATAAAATCGACGAGAGGCAGTAGACCTTGCCCGCACTAAATTTAAGTGCCAGTTATGGCTAAGACGTGCGCCTTAGGGGGCATGCCAAACATCCTGGAGTACTCCCTATTAAACTGCGACGGGCTCGCGTAACCGACGGCAAATGCAGCCTGCGTGGCGTCTAAATTTTGATTTATCAAGAGATTTTTTGCCTCTTCGAGGCGGATCTTTTTTTGAAACTGAAGCGGACTAAGCGCCGTAATACGCTTGAAGTTATGATATAGCGACGATGCGCTGATACCGAGCTTTCTGGCTAAATTTTCGATATTTATTGTCTCAGCGTAGTTTGATTTTATCTCTTTGGCAGCGCGCGTGACGCGGTTTTCCATAGTTTCTAGCATTGCGTATTGGCGTAGGAAATCGCCGTTTTCGCCCTTTAAAAGTATGTATAAAATTTCTTTTATCGCGAGCTTTGCTAAAAATTTAGCATCGTTTGGACGCTCTAGCAAACGGATAAATTTAAATACGGCTTCAAGCAGCTCATCATCTACTGCCCCAAGAGTTAGCCCTGCAAACTCGCCCTTTTTGCTCTCGGCGCCGCCAATGCTCTCGATAACGCTTAAAATATCCTCTAGCTCAAAGTTGATCTTTATAGCTAGATACGGGCAGCCTTTGATCTTCGCAACGGCAGGGATATGCGTAGCGGCTAGCAGATAGCGCTGCTCATCGTACTCGTAAAAATCATTACCGACTTTGGCTAGTTTTGAGCCTTTAAAAACCATGCAAAGCGCCGGCTCGTAAACGCCGGTTAAAAACTCGGTCGGTACGCTTGCTCGGTAGATAAATAGCTCTTTGATGTCGCTTTGTATCTTGCCGTCTGAGCTAAATTTAGCGTCCAAATACTTGCAAATTTCATCTATCTTGCTCATTGTGCCTCCTTGGTTTTTTGGAATTTTAGCAAAATTTATAAAATAGCAAGCTGCGAATATCCACCGGCCCGCTTTCTCAAATTTAGCAAGTAAATAGGCAAAGTCGGCTCGCCAAATATTAAAAGAGCTCAATCCAAAATGATAAATTCGGACGGTTTAACGACCGTCCGAAAATCAAAAGTCAAAGCAAGGAGCTAAAACCCTAAACCAATTTACTCCATTTAAATTTATCTTGCCAGCTCAAGAATTTTAGCGATATTTTCGCAGCTGTAGAGCTCCGCCATATTCCACGCTTTGGCGTTTGTCGCGGCTACGTCTATGACCTCGTCCAGCGCCTTGCCTTCGATGCCAAGCTGCGCCAGGCTAGTCGGCGTGCCGATCTTATCAAACCACGCCTTAAGCGCCAAGATGCCCTCATCTGCGCTTTTAAGGCCGAAAATTTCACGCGCGAAACGTTCAAACGCGCTTAAATTCCTATCCTTATACCACCTCATCCACGCAGGCATTACCACGCTAAGACCGGCTCCATGCGCGCAGTCCACGACCGCGCTCATCGCATGCTCGATCATATGGTTCGGATAGCGGAAGCCGCCCACGCCCACGTAGGTTAACCCGTTTAGCGCCATCGTTGCGGCCCACGCAAACTCGGCGCGCGCATCGTAATCGCTCGGATCTGCGAGCAGGATTTCAGTCGTGCGGATGACGGTTTTGATGTTTGCTTCGATATAGGCTCGCACGATCTCCGGATGGACGCTAGCGGTAAAATACCCCTCGATGCTGTGCGCGATGATGTCGCTCGCGCTATATACGAGATACTCGCGGCTGACGGTTGCTTGCAGCTGCGGGTTTATGACCGAGACTTTCGGGTATAGACACGGCGCGCTGATCGCGTATTTTTGCTTAGTCTGCTCCTTGGTCACCACGCCGCCGCAGTTCATCTCCGAGCCCGTCGCGGCGAGGGTAATGATGTCAAAAATTTTAAGCGCAACGCTCGGGTTTTTACCAGTGAAAAAATCCCACACGTCGCCCTCGTAGCAGGCGCCCGCGGCTACGGCTTTTGCCGAGTCCAGCACGCTTCCGCCGCCCACAGCAAGCACGCTATCAGCGCCAAATTCTTTAGCGAGCTTGATTGCTTCGTTTACCTTGCTTAGCACGGGATTTGATTTTATGCCGCCAAGCTGCGTAAATTCTATACCGCTTGCCTTTAAGCTGCTCTCCACGACGCCCATCAGACCGCTCTTTCGCACGCGCTCGCTGCCGTATAGTACGAGAGCTTTTTTCGCGCCCGCTTCCTTCATATACTGCCCGATATGCTCCTCTTTGCCCTTGCCAAATTCTATCCTCACGGGGTTGCAAAAACTAAAATTTGTCATCTTTTCTCCTTTAAATAAAGTTGCTAAATTATAGCCTTTTTTAAAATTTTGCGGTAGCACGATAGTCCAAATTTCTTGCCTAATCGTGCAAATTTAAGTATATCCCGCGTAAATTTAAAGGACTTAGTAAGCGTCGCCGCTAAACTTATACTAGCTCATGTTTCGCATAAAATATGTACTATTTATAAATAATATAAAAAGCTCTTGACATTTTCTAGCTTACTTGATATACTTCTCTTAGTATTATTTACAAGTAATACATAAAAGGACTTTGTGATGGTAAAATTAAACGATATAGCCGAGATAAAAACAGGCTTAGTGTTAAGTAGAAAAAAGGCTGAGGCGCATAGTCCGTCCGAGCACTCGTATAAAATCGTCTCGCTAAAGTCGTTTGCAGAAGATGCCATTTACGACGACGCTTTTGCGGACGAATTTATATCTAGCGAGCAAATAAACGAGGAGTATAAAGTAAGTCATGGCGATATCTTGCTGCGGCTTAGAGAGCCGAATTTCGCCGTTTATATAGACAAGGAGTATAGCGATCTCATCTATACGTCTTTAATGGTTCGCATAAGGGTTAAAAGCGATAAATTTGACCCACATTTTGTGGCGCATTATCTAAATAGTAGCGCCGTTAAAAAAGCCCTTGCACCAGATATTTCAGGCACTGCCATAGCGATGATAAGCGTTGCTAGTATAAATAATCTAAAAGTACCGCTTATAAATTTGCAAACTCAAAACAAGATAGTAAAATACCTAATTTTAGTGCGTCAAGAGAGCGAAATTTTACAAAATTTAGTAGCTCAAAAGCAAAAATACAACAAAAGCATATTTGAAAATTTGATAAAAAAAGAGGAGAACTAAAATGCAAAAGACCACACAAGAGACCATAAACAACGTAGTTTGGAAAGCCTGCGATACATTTCGCGGCACGATGGATGGAAGCGATTATAAAGACTATGTTTTAACGATGCTTTTCGTCAAGTACCTATCTGATTTTTACAAAGAAAAGCTGGGGCAGCTAAGAGCCGAGTACGGCGACAAGCGTGAAAGGATCGAAGCAAAGCTAAAGAAAGAGAAATTTAAGCTTGATGAGAGCTGCACGTTTGAGTATCTTTTGGCGCATAAAGAGGCCCTAAATTTAGGCGAGATAATGAACAAAACTCTAGAAAAGATCGAAGAGGACAATAAAGATAAGCTTGAAGGCATCTTTAGAAGCATCGACTTTAATAACAAAAACAAGCTCGGCGATACGAAAGAGAGAAACGCTATCTTGCAAAATTTGCTTGAGGATTTTAGTGATACTAGGCTAGATCTTCGTCCATCTATGCTTGAGGGCAACGACATAATAGGCGACGCATACGAGTATCTTATAGCTCACTTTGCAAGCGACGCCGGCAAAAAAGGCGGAGAGTTCTACACGCCGAGCGAGGTTTCTACGCTTCTTGCGAGATTAGTCGAGCCAAAAGATGGCGATATGATCTACGATCCGACTTGTGGCTCTGGTTCGCTTCTTATCAAGGCTTCAAAAGAGGTTGGTAGCAAAAATTTCCGCCTTTATGGACAGGAGAAAAACGGCCAAACTCACGCGCTTTGTAAGATGAATATGTTCTTGCACGAGATAAACGACGCCGTTATCGAGTGGGGCGACACGATTAGAAACCCGCTCCATCTGCAAGATAACCTCATCAAAACATTTGACGTAGTCGTGGCAAATCCTCCGTTTAGCCTAGATAAATGGGGCGCTGATTTTGCTGGGAACGATCCTTTTATGAGATTTAGCAGCTATGCTTTGCCGCCAAAGAGCAAGGGCGATTACGCATTTGTCGTGCATATGATAAAAAGTCTAAATAAAAACGGCAAAATGGGCGTCGTACTTCCGCACGGCGTGCTATTTCGCGGATCTAGCGAGGGTAAGATACGCCAAAAGCTGATCGAAGAAAATTTACTAGACGCCGTTATCGGCCTACCGGCAAATCTTTTCTACGGCACGAGCATACCTGCTTGCATACTAGTTTTTAAGAAAAACCGCGCAAACGAAGATGTGCTATTTATCGACGCTAGCAAAGAATTTGAAAAAGGCAAAAACCAAAACTCCCTAACCGAGCAAAATATCGAAAAGATAATCGCCACCTATAAAAATAGAAGCGAGATAGAAAGATACTCCTACCTAGCAAGCCTTAGCGAGATAAAAGAGAACGACTACAACCTAAACATCCCTCGCTACGTCGATACTTTTGAAGAAGAAGAGGCTGTGGATATCGAGGCGACAAAGGCTGAGATTTCACGCCTTGAAGC
Organism: uncultured Campylobacter sp.; assembly: GCA_963523845.1. Taxonomy (GTDB): domain Bacteria; phylum Campylobacterota; class Campylobacteria; order Campylobacterales; family Campylobacteraceae; genus Campylobacter_B. The sequence continues at coordinate 20,654 of CAURFS010000002.1, forward strand.
CGAGCTAAAAAGCGTTCAAAACAAGATGAGCGAGTATCTTGCGGAGCTTGGATTATGAGCGATATAGTTATATACAAAACCGACAATTTAGACATAAAAGTCAAAGTATCAAACGAAAGCATTTGGCTCTCAGCCGCTCAAATATCTGAAATTTTTGGCGTAGGAAAATCCGCCATAAGCAAACACATAAAAAATATTTTGTTTGAAAAAGAGCTTGACGAAAAAGAAGTTGTTTCCATTTTGGAAACAACTGGAGCTGATGGCAAAAGATATCAAGTAAAATATTACAATCTAAAAATGATCATATCTATAGGATATCGTCTTAGAAACAGCGAGCAAGCGGTTCGTTTTAGGATCTGGGCTACTGGAATTTTAAACGAATATCTAATCAAGGGCTTTGCTATGGATGATGAGCGACTAAAAAGCCCAAACCAACCGCTTAATGATTATTTTGATGAGCTACTTGAGCGCATTAGAGATATCAGAGCTAGTGAGCGCAGGTTTTATCAAAAAGTAACAGACATTTACGCAAAATGCAGTATAGATTATGATCCAAATTCACAGATCACAAAGCAGTTTTACGCAAAAGTTCAAGATAAATTTCACTATGCCATGACCGGATTTACAGCGTGCGAGATAATATTTAAAAGAGCCGACGCAACTAAACCGAATATGGGATTATTTAGCTTTAAAAATGCTCCGCTTGGCAAAATAAGAAAGTCTGATATATCGGTAGCTAAAAATTATCTTAGCGCAGACGAGCTAGATAGCTACAACAGAATAGTAGAGATGTATCTAAATTTCGCCGAATTTCAAGCGAAAAATAAAAAAACCATGACGCAAAAAGAGTGGATAAAAAAGCTGGATGATTTTTTAAACCTCAATGAAAAAGAGATATTAGATAATAACGGCTCAATAAGTAGAGAGAGTGCCGAAAAACATGCATTAGAGGAGTTTGAAAAATTTAAAAAAATGCAAGACAAATGCGATATTTCTGACTTTGATAAATTTGTTAAAAAACTAGAGAGTAGAAAATGAAAAGCGAATTTAAAAATTTACCGAGCGGGTGGAGGGTTGTGAAGCTTGAAAAGGTTGCGCCATTACAAAGAGGATATGATTTGCCAACCGATAATATTAAAGAAGGTTTATATCCAGTAGTATATTCTAACGGCATATTGAGATTTCATAATGAATTTAAAGCTAAAGCCCCAGGCGTTATAACTGGGAGATCTGGGACTATTGGAAAAGTAGTATATGTTGAGGAGGATTATTGGCCACATAATACTTCGCTGTGGGTTACAAATTTTTACGACAATAACCCCAAATTTATCTACTATATGTATATCAACCTTAATTTAGCAAGATTTAGTGCTGGTTCCGGCGTTCCAACATTAAACAGAAATGATATACATGCACAAACAATCCCGCTTCCGCCATTAGACGAGCAAGAAAAGATAGCCGAAATTTTATCTACTTGGGATGAGGCTATAAATTTAACTATAAATTTGATAGAAAACAAAAAGCGGTTTAAAAAAGCTCTTATGCAAATTTTACTTACAGCCAAAATCCGCTTTCCTGAGTTCAAAGACGAGTGGAAAGAAACAAAACTTGGAAAATGTTTAAAAGAAAAAAGTGATCGAAATACTAAAAATATTGATTTGGTTTTAAGTGTAACAAATAAATTTGGATTTGTAACTCAAGTTGAGTATTTTGATAAAAGCGTTGCTAGTGACAATATGACAAATTATAAAATCGTTAAAAAGGGAAATTTTGCCTACAACCCTTCGAGAATAAATGTCGGTTCTATTGCTTTACTGGAAAGCTATGAAATCGGAATTCTGAGTCCTATGTATGTTGTTTTTGAGTGCCTGAAAAATTCAGATAATCGTTTTTTAAAATTTTGGTTTCAAAGCCATAATTTTATTGGTAATTTATATAAATATTTAGCTGGAAGCGTTAGGAAAAGTTTGAATTTTAAAGATATGAAAACAATCTCAATAAAACTCCCAAATTTAAACGAGCAACAAAAAATCGCAGAGGTTTTGGCGGCTTGCGATGACGAGATAAATTTACTAAATTTAAAGCTAGAAAATTTAAAAAAACAAAAACAAGACTTGATGCAAAAACTACTAAGCGGAAAGGTAAGGGTAAGAATATGAGCAGTAGATTGTTGGATTTTAATGATGTAAAGAAGCAAATTCTAGAGGATAAAAATAGGCATTTGCTTTTGGGTAATGGATTTAGCATGGCATATGATATCAAAAGATTTTCTTTTACTAGTTTGTTACAAAGTGCCGTAGACAAGAAGCTTATAAAAGAAACGGACTCTATGTATAAAGTGTTTGAAGAATTTAATACTAAAGATTTTGAGGAGGTCATTAAATTACTAGAAACTTCTGTTAGGGTGTTAAAGCATTATGGTATTGTAGGGGAGGAAGATGAACAAAAAATATTAAATGATTCAGGTTCTCTAAAAAATCATTTGGTTGAAATCATAACAAATAACCACCCAGAAAAGATTACAAATATAACCGATGCTGAATTTGAAAATAGTATAAATTTTATAAAGGATTTTAAATCTATATATACTCTAAATTATGATTTATTGTTATATTGGACTTGCATGAAATTAAAAGCGCTTGTAGACAATGAAAAAATAAAAGACTCTAGTCTCGTGGTAAGTGATGGCTTTTGCAGCTCTGGTAATAATGGAGACGACTATGTCATTTACGCAAATGATAGTAGTGTGAAGCAAAATATTTTCTTTTTACATGGTGGGCTGCATATATTTGATAAACAAAATGAGATTATAAAAAATACGTATTGCAGAACCGACAAACCACTTAAAGAGCAAACACTAGAAAATTTAGATAAAAATATATATCCTATTTTTGTTTCAGAAGGAACTAGTGAACAAAAGAAAGCAAAAATCATACACAATGCCTATTTAAACCATTGTTATAAAAGCTTATCAAAAATTAGTGGAAGTCTTGTAATTTTTGGGACAATGTTAAAAAATGGAGACGAACATATTAGGGAGGCAATAATAAGAAGCAAAGTAAAAAATATCTATATTGGAATTTCAAATGAAAGTGCAATTAATAATTTTGATGATTTTATAGATAAATGCACTCATTTAAAAGATAAAAAAGAAGTAAAATTCTATAACTATAAGACAGCAAAAGTTTGGAGATGAAATATGACCCCCGATACTTCAGAAAATAAAATCCAGCAAAACAGCATAAATTTACTACAAAACTTAGGCTATAAATTTATAGGCAGAGAGGAAAATTTAAAGCTTCGTGGCTCTAAATCTAGCGAGGTTTTGTTTAGGGAAATTTTAACCAAAAAGCTTAGCGAGATAAACGGCTACGAGTATAAGGGCAAGAGATATAAATTTAGCCAAAGTAGCATTTTAAAAGCGGTTGATGAGCTAGCGGGAGTATCACTAAACGAAGGGCTAATGATCGCAAATGAAAAGATCACGAATTTGCTCTTGCTTGGCACTAGCTTAGAGGAAAATTTAGAAGACGGCACAAGAAGAAGCTTTTCTTTTAAATTTATAGACTTTGAAAATTTGCAAAACAACGACTTTTACGTAACGGAAGAGTTTGAAGTAAGCAGGATAAATCAAGGCGAGGCGCAAAAACACAGAAGGCCTGATCTAGTGCTTTTTATAAACGGCATACCCATAGTCGTAATCGAGCTTAAAAAATCAAGCGTGAGCCTTGAAAATGGCATAAAACAGCTAGAAAAAGAGCAGGGCAAAGAGGAAATAGCGCATCTTTTTAAACACATCCAGCTAACTATCGCAGCAAACGGCAGCGAGGCAAGATACGGCACAACAGGCACACCGTTTAAATTTTATAGCGTGTGGAAAGAGCAAGACGGCGCAAATGAGAGCCTAAAGGGCGCAATAAAAGATAGAAAGATAAGTGCGCTTGATACTACGCTTTTTGCGCTACTATCTAAAGATAGGCTATTAAGGCTAATTAGGCACTATATACTGTTTGATAAAAGGGCGAAAAAGGTTTGCAGATATCAGCAGTTTTTCGCTATCGAAGAGACGCTAAAGAGAGTATCGACGCTAGAAGACGGCGCAAGAGTGGGCGGACTCATCTGGCACACGCAAGGAAGCGGCAAGTCGCTCACTATGGTAATGCTAACAAAGCTTTTAAAGCAAATTTATCCAAACTCAAAGGTTGTCGTCGTAACCGACAGGATAGATCTAGATGAACAGATACACGAAACTTTTAAAAACACGGATATAAAGGCGGGGAGAGCAAGTAACGGAAGCGATCTGATAGAAAAGCTACAAGGCGGGGTTAGCGTGATAACTACGCTCGTGCATAAATTTGAAAAAGTGCAAAGTCAAAAGGTAGTGATAAGAGATAGCGATATATTTGTGCTAGTGGATGAGAGCCACCGCACGCAAGGCGGCGATCTGCATAAGGCTATGAAAAAGGCGTTGCCGCTTGCTTGTTATATAGGATTTACCGGAACGCCGCTTTTAAAGCGCGAGAAAAATAGTTTTGCTAAATTTGGCGGAGAAATTCATAGATATACGATAGATGACGCCGTCAAAGACGGAGCCGTTTTACCGCTACTTTACGAGGGGCGATACGTGGGTCAAGAGGTGCTTGATGCTGATGGGCTAACTAGGAAATTTGACCTTATATCAAAAGAGCTAAGCGATGAAGCTAAAAGGGACTTGCAACAAAAGTGGGCGAGGTTTGAGCGTGTGGCTTCGAGTGAGCAAAGACTAGAGCTCATAGCGGTTGATATAAATGAGCATTTTAAAAAGAGTTTAAAGATGACAAATGGCGGATTTAAGGCGATGCTTGCAACGCAAAGAAAATATGACGCCATAAAATATCATGAGATATTTGAAGAATTTGGAGAAATAAAAACTGCTTACGTGATCTCAAGCAACGAGCACGAGGAGCTTGAGGGCGGGCACAAAGAGTATGTCGCAAAGGCGTGGCAAGAGACGATAAAAGACTATGGCAGCGAGGAGGCGTATCTAAAATATGTCAAAAACGAATTTATTTACGGCGACGAGATAGATCTGCTTATCGTCGTGGATAAGCTTTTAACTGGCTTTGACGCACCAAGGGCAAGCACGCTTTATATAGATAAGCAGCTAAAAGAGCATAATTTACTCCAAGCCATAGCTAGAGTAAATAGGCTTTATGACGGAAAAGATTATGGTTATATTATTGATTATAGAGGGCTTTTGGGCGAGCTTGATGAGGCGCTTACTAGCTACGCGTCGCTAAGCGGCTTTGACCCAGAGGATCTAAGCGGAGCCGTGATAGACGTAAGAAGCGAGATAGTAAAGGCTAAGACTTACTATACTCATCTGGACGATCTTTTTAGCGATGTCAAATTTAAAGATGATTTGGAAAGCTATGTGACGGTTTTAGAGGACGTGCAAAAAAGAGACGACTTTAAAGAGTGGTTGTCGCAGTTTGCTAGAGCTTTTAAACTAGCGCTTTCAAGCGAGAAAATTTGCGATATCTTAAGCGAAGAGGAGATAAAAGCCTATAAACAAAAGGTTAAATTTTATAACGAGCTAAGAAAGGCGGTGCAGCTAAGGTATCACGAGGCTTGCGACTTTGGCAAATACGAAGCCCAGATGCAAAAGCTACTTGATACCTATGTGAGCGCAAAAGAGGTCAATGAGCTTACAAAACTCGTGAATATCTTTGAGACGGAATTTGATGATGAGGTGCAAAGAGTCGAAGGCAAAAACGCAAAAGCCGATACGATAATCAGAGCCGTAAGCGCGGTGGTAAAAGAGAAAATGGAGTCAAATCCGGCGTTTTATAAATCAATAGCCAAACAGATACAAGACGTCATCGACGAGTATAAGGCTAAAAGACTTAGCGAAGAGGAAAAACTTGCCAAAGCAAAACAGCTAAAAGATCTGATAACAGGGGCCTTAAAACCAAATGAAGATAGATATCCAAAAGAATTTAATGGTAAGAAAATTTTGTTTGCCATTTATGATAACTTGCTTGATATTTTAGGCAATGTGGAGCTTGCGGATATAGAGACGGTCGCTAAAAATTTGAGTATGAAATTTTATGAAATTTACGAGCAGGCCTCAAAGAAACCAGAATGGCACAAAAATATGGACGTGGAAAACGAGATAACAAGCGCGATGGAAGACGCTCTTTGGGAGGTAGAGGACGAATACGGCGTATCTATCGATGATAAAGAGAAAATTTATCAAACTATCCGTGGTATAGGGATAAGCTTTTATGCCAAGTGATATAAAAATCATCAAAAAAGATGTAAAAAATATCACTTTAAAAGTTAGACCAAACGGCGAAGCGATATTAACCGCGCCAAATTCGGCAAGTGATGAGCATATAAAATTTATCATGCAAAAAAGAGCCAAGTGGATAGCGCAAAAGCGCGCGTTTTTTGCCTCATTTAAGACACCGCAAAAAGAGTACGTAAGCGGCGAGGATTTTAGATATCTTGGGCGAAGTTATAGGCTAAAAGTGGTGCAATCTGAGGAGGAGTGCGTAAAGCTTCAAAGGGGTTATCTAGAGCTATTTGTAAAAGATAAAAGCAACCTAAAGCGAAAAGAAAATTTAGTTTATGAGTGGTATCATGAAAAGGCGATGCTATATTTTTTTAACATCTTGCAAGAGTTTAACAAGATAGTAAAACAAGATATCAAAAGCGTAAAAATAAGACAGATGAAAACAAGATGGGGGAGCTGCAATCCGTATAAATCATATATAAATTTAAACATAGAGCTTATAAAAAAACCAAAAGCATGTATCGAATATGTAATTTTTCATGAACTTGTTCATTTGGTGCACCCAAGTCACTCCAAACAATTTTACGATTATTTGTTTCTTTATATGAACGACTGGGAAAAGCGTAAGAAAATTTTAGAGCACTCCCTCTAATATATAAATATTGCGAAAAAATAATGTTATGGATTTGGGCTTTTAAAATTTTACTTTAAAAGCCCAAATTTCGATCTATTTCACTAGCTCGTAATTATACTCTTTCGTTCCGTCGAGTAGATTTGTGACGTTGTAGCCTAGCTCATTTAAGGCCTTGGCGAGCTTGGCGCTGCGGTTGCCGCTGTAACAGTGTGTGATCATCTTTTTGTCTTTATTGGCCTCAAGCACATCCTTGTAATTTTCTAAAGGCTCGCCATCAGGAATATTTATAGCGCCCTTCATATGCCCCGCGTCGTAGTCCTGCTTCTGCCTAGCGTCGATGATCAGCACGTTTGGATCATTTGCTATTTTCAAAAACCCCTCCGCGTTTATGCTGCCGACCTTATACAGCTCGTAGTCGTACTGCTTCACACCGGGCGCGTTCATAAGCACATTGAAGCCCTTTTGTTTAAGCAGATCAAGCGCCTTTCCACTGCGATTACCGGTATTGCAATAAAGCACGACGTTTTTATCCTTGTAGGCGTTTATCTCGTCCAACCTACTTTCAAGCTCTCCAAGCGGAATGTTGATCGCGTGTTTTATATGGCCTGCAGCGTACTCATCTGCACTTCTAACGTCAATGACTAGATAATTTTCTTTCGCCCTATTATCCTCCTCTATCGCCGATAGCGCCGCGCCGCTTATAGCGTAACCGTTAGGCTGTTGCATCTCGGCGCCGCAAGTCGCGAAAGATCCCAATGCCGCCAGCAAAACCGCGCTTTTTAAAATTTTGTGAGAAATAAATTTCATGTTTTTCCTTTGAATTTTAGCTTTTAAAGCGAGAGATTATATCAAAAAATTTAGCTAAATAGTGTGAATTTGCGCGGAATATGATAGGTTATGCTGATACGGATTACCGATGTGAAAACGCGAAAGAGACTCGAATAAAAAATTTTTGCCAAAATATCTTAAAGGCTCGTAGGTAAAGATACTTTGCATAAATTTATCTTTTAGAGACGGAGCAACAAATTCAAAAAAACTCACATTTGCCCGAAGGTAAATTTTATGCTTTTACTAATTTTCATTATTTTTCAAGTATAAGTAAGATATAATCTCGAACTTTTTGGGGCGCCGTTGCGGCTCTTAAAGGAATTAAAGATGGTGTCAAGAGAGAGACTTGAACTCTCGACCTCCGGCTTATGAGACCAGCGCTCTAACCAGCTGAGCTACCTTGACACGCGAAAAGAAATGGCAAGTATAGCTAAATATTCTTATTTTTAATTGAAACACTTTAAAAGGAGAGAAAATGAATGCGGCTTTGATTTTATTAGTCGTCATAGTTTTGTTAGTTTTGGCGTTAGTGGGCGTTTATAACTCGTTCATCGCTAAGCGTAACCAGGTGCGAAATATCGCCTCTACCGTTGATACGCAGCTTAAAAAGCGCTACGACCTCATCCCAAATTTAGTTAGCGCCACGCGCGAATATATGAGCCACGAAAACTCCGTGCTAACTCGCGTTAGCGAACTTCGCTCGCAAGCGATCAACGCGGCTTCTAATGCGGATAAATTTAAACTAAATAGCGAAATTTCGGCTCTTTTGGGGCAGATCCGCATTGCGGTAGAGGCGTATCCGAACCTCAAGGCTAACGAATCGTTTGCCAAGCTACAAAACGCGTTAGGCGAGTGCGAGGAGCAGATCAGCGCCGCACGCCGCGCTTATAACGGCGCCGTTACGGTTTATAACAACGCCTGCGAGATGTTTCCTACCAATATCATCGCTAGCGTTTTCAACTTCGCCAAGGCAGAATTTTTCGCCGCCAGCGAGCAAGAAAAGCAAGCCCCGAATGTCTCTGAACTTTTCAAAAAATAGGCGCGAGACATATAAAATTTGCGATGAAATTTTAAAATTTTATCGCAAATGACTCCAAACGCCGTGAGCCTAAATTTATAGTAAATAAAACAGATCGCGCGCAAAATACGCAATCTTAAAAGAGGTTTGCTTTGTACCCCCACGTGCTCATCATCTTGTTTGAGATATCTTGCGGCATGCGGTACTTAGAATTTTAACAATAAAATTTTACGGTGCAACGCCAAATTTTAAAAGTCTAAATCTTGCAGTGCAAATTTTGGCCAGCTTGCCGCCGGCGCTACTTACGCAAACGGCGGCAAAAGTAACGCTGCGTTAGTCGTGAGTAATTTTACAAATTTGCGCTTCGGTAGCGGCGGCGAGGTCCTTCGGCGCGAGAGCAATCTGTTTTCCGCGCACGCCTGCGCTAACGTAAATTTTCTCCTGCGTTAGCGCTTTTTCATCGATGAAGGTGCGGAAGTGTTTTTTCATCCCAAGCGGCGAGCAGCCGCCCCTGATGTAGCCCGTGACCTTTTGTAAATCCTTCAAATCCATCAGCTCGCAACGCTTCGCGCCGCAAATGTGCGCGAGCGCCTTGAGATCCAAATTTAGATCGCCTTGCAGGCAGGCTACGACGTATTCGTGATCCGCCATGCAAACTATCGTTTTATAAACCCGCTTGATCGGCTCGTTCACGCTGTTTGCAACATGCACCGCGTCTAAATTTAAAGGATCAACCGTATATTCTTTGATCTCGTAGGAGATTTTCAGACCGTCCAGTACGCGCGCTGCGTTCGTCTTTGAGCTCATTTCGCCTCTTTTCTTAAATTTAATAGCGGATTTTGTTTTCTTTCAAAAAATCGCGCAGATCTTCGTATTCGCTCTGATCGAAATAGCGCCATTTGCCGGACTTTAACGTCCCAAGCGCCATTCTACCGAATGCCGTGCGCTTAAGCTCCACGACATCCAGATCGAAATAGCCAAAAAATCTACGCAGCTCGCGGTTTTGCCCCTCGTTAATGATCGCCTTTATCTTAGTATAACCGCCGCTGCTAGGCATTATGCGGTAGCCCAAAAAGGGTTTAAATTCCATCGATTTGATCTTGCTTTTGGCGTGCGCGCCTTTGCTCGCATCTGCGGCAAAAAAGCCCTCGCGGATCGCCGTTACGACCTCCTCTTTCACCTCGCCTTTTACCTTTAGATAGTACTCTCGCTCGATGTCGCTGTTCATCAGCGCCGTAGCGATCGCGGGCGCATCGGTTAGCAGCAAAAGCCCCTCGCTTGCAAAATCCAAACGCCCTACGCTAACAAATCTACTAAATCCCTCCGGCAAGCTATCATAAATCGTCCGCCTGCCGCGATCGTCCTTTTTAGTAACTAACTCGCCTTTGCGTTTGTTATAAACGATCATCGTAAATTCCGTCTTAGGCTTGATAAGGCGCGAACTGATACGGATCTTCTCCTCGCCGCTAACCTCTATAAAATCGCTAACGACGCGACCGTTAATGCTAACCTTGCCTTGCTTGATCAGCTCGTCCGCCTCGCGGCGCGAGTAGCCGGTGTTATGAGAGATAAATTTATTTAGACGCATCTTTTGCATTATTTTAGCCCCAGACTCGTTATATCATGGATATGTAATATCCCTGCGGGCACGCCGTTTTCGACCACGGGCAGGACTTGAATTTTAAATTGCTCGATCAAATTTAGCGCGTCTATGGCTAACATATTTTTATCGTCCAGCATTTTAGGATTTTTAGTGGCATATTTTAGCGCGCCGTCATTGATGTCAAAATCCTCTCGCATCAGTGCGCGGCGCAGATCGCCGTCGCTTAAAATCGCCTCGAGCGCGCCCTTTTCATTCACTAACAAGACGGTGCCGAGCTTTCCGTGAGTCATAACGTCGATAGCTTGTTTTAGGCTGGCGTTACGGCTTACGACGGGCAAATTTTTGCTTTGCATCACGTCTTTTACTTTGACGAAAAGTCGCTTGCCGAGGCTACCGCCTGGGTGAAAATTTGCAAAATCCTCCTTGCCGAATCTGCGCTGTCTCATCAAACAGATCGCTAACGCATCTCCTAACGCAAGTGTTAGCGTCGTAGAAACCGTAGGTGCCGCACCTAGCGGGCAGGCCTCTTTGACGATATTTAGGCTTATGAACTCATCGCAAACTTTGCCGAGCGAGCTGTTTTTATCGCGCGCCATCGCGATGATCTTTACGCCGAAGCGCTTGAGATGAGGCAGAATTCTAACCAGCTCCTCGCTCTCGCCGCTAAAGCTAATCGCAAGCACCATGTCGTCCTTGCCGATCATACCCAGATCGCCGTGCAGCGCCTCGGTAGGATGGACGAAAAACGACGGCGTGCCTGTGCTGGCAAGCGTCGCAGCGATCTTAACGCCTATGTGACCGCTCTTACCCACGCCGGTGACGATTACTTTGCCTTTGCAAGCCAGGATCAAGTTTACGGCTCGCTCAATTTCGTCGCCGATAAGCTCCGCATGCCGCAAAAGCTCCGCTCCTTCGAGCCTCAGCACCTCTCGTGCCGTATCTAAAATTTCACTCATTAAACCTTCTTTTTAAAATTTACTTTCATTTTGCGCCTCTTTGCGCCACGCTTAAATTTACGCTAGCTTAAATTTCACGCCTTTGAAATTTAAGCCGCAAAATTCTAATCTACAAAATCACGCGCCGCTCTACCCGCTTGCCGCAGGCTTGCTAGACGCTCTTTAAATTTCGCTTTACGCCGAAATTGCGCTTAAAATTTTACTCGCCGCTTTAAAATTCCGCGCCGCAAAACTCGCTCACATCGCAAAATTTCACGCCCGAAACCTCGCCCGCGCCATAAAATTTTATTCGCCCGCCGCAGATCAAATCCGCCCTGCTCGCTAAATTTAGCCGCGCTTACATCAAATAAATTACCGGCACGATGGTCGGATATTTTTTGATCTTTCTAAAGATGTGTTTGCGCACGGCCTGGCGGATCTTGCCCTCTAGCGCCCAGTGATCGAGTAGAATTTCATCTTTTAAATTCGCTAAAAACTGCTCGATGATGCCCTGCATCTCCTTGGTAAAGTACACCGTTTGATTATCGGCGACGAGCCCGTAGGTGATGACGCGCGTCTGAATGAGCCTCTTTTCGTTTTTGTCGATCTGCGCGATAATGACCGCGACGCCCGCATCGGCTAAATTTTGGCGGTGTTTGACGATCTCGTCGGAGATCTGCTTGTTGATCTGATTGTCGATAAAGACTTTGCCCGTCTTGACCGTCTTGACGCGCTTTAGATATTTTTCGCAAACCTCCATCTGATCGCCATCGTTCATCAGATAGATATTTTTCTCCTCGATGCCGCACTCCATCGCAGTTTCTTTGTGCTTTACGATGTGGTTGTACTCGCCGTGCACGGGTAGAAAAAATTTCGGCTTTATCAGGCGCAGCATAAGCTTTTGCTCCTCGATCGAGGCATGCCCGCTTACGTGTATCTCGCTGAAGTCCTGATACGCGACCTTTGCGCCGCTTTTTAGCAGGTAGTTAAGCACAGTCGAGACGCTGCTTTCGTTGCCGGGGATCGCTTTGGCGCTGATGATTACCTGATCGGTAGATTTGATTTTAATGTATTTGTGCTCGTCCGTCGCCATACGGTACTGCGCACTCATCGTATCGCCCTGCGAGCCAGTAGTAACGATTAAAACCTCATTATCGGGGTATTTGGAGACCTGATCGGCATCGACGAAGATCTTTTTGTCTAAATTTACATAGCCGAGCTCCATCGCGGTAAATAAATTTCGCTCCATACTTCGTCCGATGACGCAAACCTTGCGGCCGTATTTTACGCCGCGCTCTATAGCCTGATATACGCGGTGGATGTTTGAGCTGAAGGTGCTCATTATCACGCGCCCCTTACAGCTCGAAAATATTGTATCAAAGGTCTTTCCTACCGAGCTTTCGGACTTTGTGATCCCCTCTTTGTGAGAGTTCGTGCTATCGCTCATCAAAAGCATAACTCCGCGATCGCCGTAATAAGCTAGGCGGTTCAGATCGGTCGGATAGCCGTCGATCGGCGTGTGATCGATCTTAAAATCGCCTGTGTGGATGATCGTGCCCGCCTTCGTCGTGATCGCAAGCGCGCTCGCATCGATAATCGAGTGCGTTATATGAATAAACTCGACCTCAAAATCGCCGATCTGATAGAGCTGACGCTTCTGCACGGGACGGAAGTAGCTACGCTCGGCTTTAAGGCCGTGCTCTTCAAATTTATTGCTTATCATCCCCAAAGGAAGCGGCGTAGCGTAGATCGGAAATTGAAATTCTTTGAAAAAATATGGCATCGCGCCGATATGATCCTCGTGCGCGTGCGTGATAATGATGCCTTTGATCTTGTTTTTTATCTTGCGAACATAATCGAAGTCGGGGATTAAAATGTCCACGCCAAGCATACTCTCCTCCGGAAAGCTCATGCCCACATCGACGATGATCGCACTCGTATTGGTCTCAAAAACGGTCATATTCGCGCCGATCTCGCCCAGTCCGCCAAGCGGCGTGATACGCACCGTCTCATCGCTGCGATTAGCGTCTTTAAGCGGGTGCAGGCGCTCCTCGTGGATCAGCTTGTTTTGCGCAATTGCATCGTCCATCGCCTTTTGCCACGGCTCGTTGCCCGTGAGGTTCTTTGGCATATTTGAGCGCTTTTTATGCTTTTTCTTTTTCTGCGAATCCGAAGAGTTCGTATCGTCTGAGGCGTTAGAATTTGCGCCTTTTGCGCTGCTGCTATTTGATTTTGCACGACCGTCGCGGTTTAAATTTGAACCGCCCGCGCCGTTTTCGTTGTTTTTTGGGTATGCGCCTGCGAAATGCGCACCATTCGCGCCGTTTGAATGCGTAGCGTTTAAACCGCCATTTGACGCGCCACCCTCAGAATTCGATCCGTTGCGAGAGCCGTTTTTTGAACCCTTTGAACGAGCGGAATTTTGCGCGTTTTTCGCGCCTTTATTTTTGCGGGAGCCGTTTTCATGCTCGCCGCCGAATTCCACATCGCCCGCAGAGCCTTCGCTTGCGATAGATTTTTTTAGATTTTCCTTGCGTTTTTTGTAGCGATTGCTTTTTTTGAGTCGTTCGACGCCGTTTTCATTTCTGTTTTCTTCCATCTTTTACCTTTAAATTTTTAAAAATTTCTAAAAAAAGGGTGGAATTTAACTCGTGCGCCCGAACCGTGGGCGGAATTTTCAAATTTAAAAAGATCTCTTCGGCTAAGCCTCTATCAAATTTTGCGCTTAAATTTTTAATAAGCGTCTTTCGCGGCGCGCTGAAAGATACACGCAAAAAGCTTTTAAATTTCTCGTATTCATCGAGATTTTGGAAGCGGGCGCAACTTGTTACGCCGAGGCCGTCTGTGTTTATCTCGACGCCGGACTTAAAATTTTTGCCTTTTACGAGCCTAATTACCGATGAGGTCACCTTCGGCGCGGGCTCGAAACAGTCGGGCTCGACGTCGAATAGAAGCTCGCAGCCGCCCGCAAGATCGGCCAGAATCGAAAGAGCGCTAAAATCGCTCTGTCCTGCTCTAGCGCAGAATTTTAAAGCGACCTCCTTTTGGATCATCACCAAAAATCCGCCGCATAGCTCATCGTCGATCGCCTGCAAAATCATCTTCGTAGCGACGTAGTAGGGCAAATTTGCAACCAAAAAATATTCGCCGCAGCCAAGACCCCGCTGCTGCCAAATCCGCAAAGCATCGCCCAAAATGAGCTCAAGCTCGCCGCTAGCGATCTGCTGTGCAAATTTAGCGCTTAAAATTTGATATAAATCTTCATCTATCTCGAAACTTTTTAATCTGTAAAATTCCAAAAGCTTACGAGTTAAATCACCTAAGCCAGCCCCGATCTCAACGACATTCTGTACACTCTCGGGGATCGCTTGGATGATCTTGCTTAAAACGGCTTCGTCTTTTAAAAAATTTTGTCCGAACTCTTTTTTCGCCCTAATCATCGCGAGAGTCTAGCCAAATTTTACTTATAAAGTCATTATGTTAAGTAAAATTTGGCTAAAATCATAAAAAATTTTATTCCGAAGGGCTGCTTTGAATAGATTCGCAAAACGCATAATCCCGTGCCTTGACGTCAAAGACGGGCGCGTGGTAAAGGGCGTAAATTTCGTAGGTCTCGTGGATGTGGGCGATCCGGTCGAGATAGCCAAACGCTACAACGAGGAGGGCGCAGACGAGCTGTGCTTCCTCGACATCACGGCGTCGCACCTTGAGCGCGATACGATCGTGGAGGTCGTAGAGCGAGTCGCGCGCGAGCTTTTTATCCCGCTAACAGTAGGCGGCGGTATCCGTACGATCGACGATATCTCGCGTCTGCTAAACGTCGGATGTGACAAAATCAGCCTCAACTCGGCCGCGATAAAAAATTCGAATTTGATAGACGAAGCCGCAAATAAATTCGGCTCGCAGTGCGTCGTGGTCGCGATCGACGCGAAACGAAATTCGAACGAAATTTCAAGCGGTAATTTATGCGGCGCGACACGGAATTTGAACGCAAATTTACGCAACGAAGCACAGAATTTTAGAGAGACTTCACGCAGCTCGCAGGATGAAATTTTAACTAGGAACGGCGAGTTTTGCGGCTATAGCGTGTTTATAAACGGCGGCAGGCTGGATACCGGCAGGGACGCGCTTGCTTGGGCGAAAGAAGCTCAGGAGCGCGGCGCAGGCGAAATTTTACTCACGTCGATGGACTGCGACGGCGTTAAAAACGGCTTTGAGCTAAATTTGACGCGGATTTTTAGCGAGCTTGACATCCCCGTCATCGCAAGCGGCGGTGCGGGTAAAATAGAGCATTTTAAGGACGCATTTTTAGCAGGCGCGGACGCATGCCTGGCGGCATCGATTTTTCACTTTAGAGAGATCGAAATCAAGGCGCTAAAAGCATATCTGCAGGAGCAAGGCATCGAAGTGAGACTGTAAATTTGGTCAGATTTATACCGCAGGGTTGAAACTTAGCCGCCAAAGCGACCAAATAATTAATTTTATTTCAGCCTTTATTATCTTGCAAGTTTTTTGCAAGCATCGTTTTTGCTTAGATAAAATTTATTCGTTTTAGCTAAATCATAAGCTTTTTTATGATACTTTTACATCTTCTACCCGCCACCTGCACTGCTACCATTATGAAAGGTAAGAGTACAGCTCTCATAGATATTTGCTTAAATTGATTTTAATTTCACCCGATACTTTACGACGAAAAAATTTCAAAATTTAGCCTTAAATTTATCGTCATTTTGCTATGATTAGTGAAAAATAATGAAAGCGTGAATGCGTAAATGATAATCTCTGCCGGACGAAATGAAATTTTTGATTTTGCCCTGCCTATGGGTGTGGGACTAGTGGATGTTAGTATAAATTTAACTAAATTTTTATGCGAAAATAGGCAAAGCTTGCCGAGTGAAATCATTTTCGTGGGTTCTGCAGGGCTATATAAAGAAGGTAAAATTCTAAAAATTTATGAAAGCAGATCGGCTGCAAACTGCGAGATATCGGCACTTTATGAGCTTTCATACTCTCCGATTAGCTATGAAATTATAGCTAGGAATTCTGTCGATGTTTCATATGAAACAATAACTAATAGCTCAAATTTTATTACGACCGATAAAAAATCCGCGCTAAAATTCTTTGAGCGAGGTTATTTTTTAGAAAATATGGAATTTTTTGCGGTTCTTAAGGTAGCACAAAAATTTGAAATTCCCGCTTACGGAATTTTTTGTGCGACGAATTTTTGCAATTCAAATGCTCACACGGATTTTTTAAAAAATCACGCCGCCGCAAAAAAAAATTTAACTAAATATCTAAAAACTAAGGCATTAATTTGAAAAATATCTTTGATTTTACGATGAAAGAGCTTGGAAATTTCGTCGAACCAAAATTTAGAGCCAAGCAAATTTACGAATGGATTTACAAAAAGAATGTGGATGACTTTGCACAAATGCTAAATCTACCAAAAGAGATCCGTCAAAGTTTAGCCGAAAATTTTTATTTAGACCCGCTTGAATGCGTCAGATCCGAAACAAGTAGCGATGGCAGTATCAAATACCTTTTCGCTCTCAAAGACGGCAAGACGATCGAAAGTGTCCTGCTGCCGATGAAGGATGAGCTGCGAGATGAAAACGAAAAAGTTGTAAGACACGCGCGCTACTCAATCTGCGTAAGTTCGCAAGTGGGTTGTAAAATTGGCTGTAGCTTCTGCTTGACAGCAAAAGGTGGCTTCGTACGGAATTTAACTCCAGGCGAGATCGTGGCTCAAATTTGGCTCATCAAAAAAATGAACGCGATCCCGTACGAGCGCCGCGTCAATGTCGTATATATGGGGATGGGCGAACCGCTTAATAACCTAGACAACGTTGCCAAAGCTGTGCAAATTTTAAAAGAAAACGACGGACTCGCAATAGCGCCGCGTCGCCAAACGATAAGTACAAGCGGACTTTCTACGCAGATAAAAAAGCTTGGCGAAATGGATCTTGGCGTGCTACTCGCGATCTCACTGCATGCAGTGGATGACGAACTGCGTGAAAAACTAATGCCGATAAATCGTGCCTACAATATTGCATCGATCATGCAAGCGGTGCGCGAGTTCCCAATCGATCTGCGAAAGTGGGTGATGTTTGAATATCTAATGATCGATGGGATAAATGACCGCTCAAGCGATGCCAAAACGCTAGTGAAGCTTCTGCACGGCATTCGCGCAAAAGTAAATCTGATCTATTTTAATCCGCACGAAGGCTCGAGCTTTGGCAGGCCAAGCCCCAAAAACATGGTGAAATTCCAAGACTATCTCTGCGCGCACGGTATTACTTGCACGATCCGCCAGAGCAAGGGGCTAGATATCAGTGCAGCGTGCGGACAGCTCAAGCAAAGAAACAAGCAAGGTAAAATTCCGGCTCAAAGTGGTATCAGTGCCGATAAAATTTCGAACAAGTAGAGGAAAAATTCGGCGATTATTTTCAGACCGTAAGGCAGATCGGCAAAAAATTTATAAAGGAGTAGCAATGGACGCGCAAAAAATAGTGGATGAGATCGGCGTCTTCTTAGACAGATCGCTGCTTAAAAAATCCAAGATTACAAAGGTGGAAATTATCCACTTTATCGAGGCAAAATGGGCGGAGGCAGACGATGAGAAATACCGCATCTACGCCTCATACATCTACGCGGCGCGCATGGCAAATGGGTACAAATGGGCGGGCGACGCCCCCAAATATGCTGCGCTGGCTAGGCGAGATGGATAAGCACGCCAGAAGCAATGAAAATCCGCCCTACGTGAGCGATTATTACAAGGGCGAATGCTGCCTCGAGTGCGAAGCAGAGCAGGAGGCGCTAAATTTTTGCGCAAAAGCTACGAAGCGAATGAGGAGTATCTTTTTACCTGTAGCCAAAGGTCGCGGAGTTTTTTAATTCACATCTTGCGGAGCCTAAAATTTTGCCTAAATTTGAAGATGAGGAATACGAGGACTTTAGTTTTCCGCTGCGGCTGGAGTATTTCGGTAAAGCTTTAGAGCAAGAGGGTGAGTTTCGCTGCACCTTTTTAGATGAAGACAGCGAAGAGACGGACGAGCCAAGCTGTATGCACTCAAACGCAATCGAGTTTTTAAAGCAAAATCAGGAAGAATTTTTAACGGACATCTTAGCTGAAATTTTAAAAAACTACCCAAAATGGCAGGAGATCTACGACTATCCGAGCGAGACGAAAAGCGATTTCATGCCAGGTATCTGCACGCCGCAGGAGCTTAGCGAACTATTGGAGCTGCAAAATATCTATATCCTAGACGGCGCAAAATCGGCTTTGAGTTTAGCTACTCGTGGGACATAGAACACGGCTTGGGCGTGGTGACGCGCGAAGGCAAGGTCATAAATATCGGCGAAGCGAAAGTAGCGTTTATGGCTATTTGAATAAAATAAGCCAAATTTTAAAGCATAAAACAAATTTTTATAGTTACTTTTAGGCTAAATTTTACGCATTTTTCTTTATTGCTTTTACTATATGTAAACGCAAGAAGCCGAAATAATAAAAATTAGATGTCATAGCTCAATCTCACGCAAATTTTATCGATCGAATTTCATACTAATCTATAATTATGATTGCACAAATAAATAGATATAGAATTTTATCAATATAACGAGGAATATAGCATTTCTCTTTGCTGTTTAGACAGTTTCGCGCTTACAATATATATGTCTCCATTCAACTTCTATATTATATACTAAAACTTGCGATTATTCCAAAACAAATAACTAAAGCAATCCTCAGCTCTTACTTGTCCTCATATTTCAAGTTTTTATACTATAGATATCAAAGTCATTAATAATTACCGTCTAAAGCTCATACCTCTACTTGGTGGTGTTATATTTATGGTATGCTCTTGTTTTTTACTATTTTCTAAATTAAGCACCCTCTTGCAATATTCTCCAAAAGAAGCAACTACCGTTTTGCTCCCCATGCTTGCTATTAATGCCGAGCTTTCTAAATTAACAGAGCTTCCCGCCCCGCCCTTTTGCTTAAATAGAAAATTGGCGTATTCGTCAAATTCTTTTTTAAATATTCCATGTTCTTGATTGTATTTTTTAAAAGAATCAACACCAGATTTAAAATCTTTTATACTGCCACCCAACTTATCTTGAAGCATCCAATATTTATGCGCTCTGAGCTCAAATTTACCGTAATTTTCGCTACCGAAAATAAATATATGAAACCCACCGTCTAGCCAGGCTGAATTATAT
>CAURFS010000003.1:0-25529 GCA_963523845.1 uncultured Campylobacter sp.
CTAAAATTACGTAAATTTAGGAATTTAAAATGCGCTGCAAAAAAGGACTACTACCCTTAATCATCGCCTCGGGGACAATCTCTGCCGCAGATAACTGGATCGCATCGCTACTACTACCTAGCATCGCAGATACGTTTGGGGTGCAGGTAAGCGCCGCCTCCGCAGTTTTGACGGCATATCTGATCCCCTATGGCTTACTTCAGCCAGTTTACGGACATCTTAGCGATCGCTACGGCAGAGGTAAAATTTTAATCTCGCTAATGCTTTTTTTGGCGATATTTACGCTTCTTTGCTCCACTGCAAAAAGTTTAGCGTGGCTTGTTTTATTTCGCTTTTGCACGGGATGCGCGGCAGCGGGTATAATCGCTGTCTGCCTCGGCGTTATAGGCGATGCATATGACGAGAAGGATAGACAAAAAATCGTAGCGATATTTCTGGGTTCGGTATTTTTAGGGCAGGGGCTGAGTGCGGCTTTAGGCGGATGGGCAGTGGCTAGATTTTCTTGGAGGGAGATATTTTTAGCCTTTTCTGCGCTGTCTACGGTATCTTTCGTATCACTATTTACGCTAAATTTCAAAGACGCTCCGAAAAGCAAAGGCGAGAGCTTCGTAAAATCCCTAGCCAGCTTGCGCGGCGATGCTGCGCTTTTGAGAAGCTATTTTTTGGCTTTATGTAATGGCGTAATTGTGCTCGGGGCGTACTCATTCATAGGCGCTTATCTACTTAAAAAACTGTGCTTGAGCTCAAATTTCGCCGGAGCCTGCCTTATGCTTTACGGCGTCGCTTGCTTTTTGGCGGGAAACGCTGCTAGATATTTAAAAGAGAAGTTGCCGCCAAAAGAAATTCTATCCCTCGGCTTTTTGGCGTCCGCTTCGGCGCTGTGCCTTTTGGCGAGTTGCTTCGCTGCCACCGCATATGTAGGGACGTTTTTGCTGGGATTTGGCTATGTTTGCGCGCAGTCGGTCCTAGCAAGTGCAGCGCTTCGTTGTGGCTCCGCCAAAGGTCTATCCTCTGGGATCATAGGCACGTCGATATTTTTCGGAGGTGGTATCGGTACTGCCGTAGGTGGCAAGGCGCTTGAATATTTAAGCTACCAAGGGCTATTTTGCGGCTTTGCCGCGTTAGCCGCCGCGCTGCTGATTTTTTACCGTGCAAACTTTAAGGGCACGCGAGAAATTTAATGCTTCGCGAAAATAGCAGAATTTAAAATTAAGCATACTTCGCTCTTTGCTGCCGAGAAATTTCCTAAAATTACGCTATTTCAGGGCGCCGCATTGGCATCGTCGTAAATATCGCGGTGCATTGCATCACGCTGCCGCTTTTTCAGCTTCCGTGGTATGAGTTCGTTTCGGGATTTTTTGGGCATGTGGTTTGGTTTTGGGCGATCGAAGTATTTCGTCGCGATCTACGAAATCGCGTAACGGGTGAGCCCAATCCCGCGGACCGCTCGGGCGCTTCGCTCTTCTAGCTAAATTTGGAATTCCGCTCCGTTTAGTGCGGAATTTCATCATTTTTTATAAACGCAGTAAAATCACGATAAATTTTTATGTTAAAATTATGATTAATAAAATTTCAAAAGGAGCGGCAATGAAATATAAAATTTTAGTTGCAACCTTTACGGCTGCTCTGGGCTTACAGGGAGCGCTTGCGAGCGGTTTTGACGAGCGGGCTTGCGCGGCGCTAAAAGGTGCAAAAATTTACGATACAAAGATCAGTGAAGCGATCTGGAATCAAAGCGGCGAAATCAGCGCCGATAGGATGTCTGCGCTAACTGGCGGAGCCAAAAAGACGCTAAAAGCCGCGCCGCACTGCATAATTCACGGCGAGATAGCCTCGCGCACGGGCTCGGACGGCAAGCATTACGGCATAAAATTTGAGCTACGCTTGCCAGGCGACTGGAACGGCAAGCTGCTATTTCAGGGCGGAGGCGGTCTGGACGGCTTTGTAGCGCCGGCTCTTGGCGCCATATCTATCCGTACTAGCACCGCAACACCCGCGCTTATGAGGGGCTATGCGGTCGTCACGACCGATTCGGGACATCCTACGCCTACGCCCGAGTTCGGACTTGAGCAACAGGCGCGGTTGGATTATGCCTATCAGGCTATCGGCAAGGTCGCGAGCGTCTCAAAGCAGCTGGTTTTTGCGGCGTATAAAAAAGCGCCCGCGCACAGCTATTTTATGGGCTGCTCAAACGGCGGGCGCTCGGCTCTTATGGCGGCGCAGAGGTATCCGCTGGAATTTGACGGCGTAATCGCGGCAAATCCCGGCTTTAGGCTTTCGCGCGCGGCGATCGCGGAGCAGTGGGATAATAAGCATCTTATGAATATCGCGCCTAAAAACGCCGCTGGAGAGAAAATTTTTGCAAACGCCCTTACGCAGGAGGATTTGGATAAGCTAAGCAAGGCGGTTCTGGATAAATGCGATGCGCTAGACGGCCTAAAAGACGGAATCATCGGCGCTTGGGAGCGTTGCGAGTTCGATCCCAGCGGACTTGATCTAGCTAAAGAAAAAATTTCTGCGATAAAGGCGATATTTGAGGGCGCAAAAAACAGCAAGGGCGAGCAAATTTACAGCGGCTGGTTTTACGATGCCGGAGTAAATCAGCCCGGCTGGCGCATGTGGAAGCTTGGCGACTCGCAAACGGCAGAGCCAAATGCTAGAAATATCGTGCTCTCAAAGGGTTCGATGAATTATTATTTCTTGACGCCGCCGCAACCGGAGTTTGATCTAATGAACTTTGATTTCGATAAGGACGTAGAGCGAACATTCGAAACCGCGGCGATAAACGATGCGATTTCGACCAAGCTAGATAGCTTCCGCGCTAACGGCGGTAAGCTCATCATTGTAACGGGCGTTTCCGATCCCGTATTTTCGGCGATGGATCAGCGCGATTGGTTCAAAAAGCTACAAGAAACGAACGCGGACGCGGATGAGTTTGCGCGATTTTTTGCCTTGCCTGGGATGAATCACTGTGGCGGCGGTAACGGCATCGATGACGTCGATCCGCTAAGCGCGCTTGAAGCGTGGCGCGAGCAGGGAACGGCTCCATCTAGCCTGCTAGGCAAAAGCACGAGCCGCGCCGGCAAGCAGATACCGATTTGCGCGTATCCAAAAGTGGCTACCTACGTAGGCGGCGACGAAAATAACGCGAGCAGCTTTGAGTGCAGATAAAATTTATTTAAAGGAGTAAAGATGAGAGGTAAAATTTTAATCGCAGCTTTTACGGCGGCGCTTTTGTACGGCTGTGCGACGCACGATACAAAGATAGGCAAGGAGGCGGATAAGAGGAGCGAAAGCGCGGCTGTGGACTGCGGCACGAGTGAGGGCGTCTGCAAGGTGCCCGCCGTGCAAGAGCCGATGGTAGGCGGCGGTACGGATGAGCACGGCTGCTTAGTCGCCGCGGGGCAGAGCTTTTCAAAGATCAAGAATGGCTGCGTGCAGGTTTTCGATGTCGCTGACATGAAGCTGGACGACCCTGATAACGCTACGCTTGCGATCTACGGGATATTTTCCGCGGATAAAAGCAAGGTAGAAATTTTTTGGTCGAGCTTACCGCAGAGCGAAATTTTAAGCAAAGTTAAGGGTGGCTACTACGTCTCGAAGGACGGCAAAATTTCGCTGCTAAAAACAAAAAGCGGCAAGGGCTATAATATCCACAGAAAATAGCGGGTGAAATTTTAAGTCAGCCAAATTTCGCGCGCCGCGGAGAAATTTAATCCAAGCGCGCCAAGGTTTAGCCGATCTAGTAGAGCCTAAGGCTTAAATTTAGGGTAAGTTAATACCAAGCATTTGGTTATTTGCGGCATCTGCCGCCGATGAAATTTAATCAAAGGAGTAAAATGGCTATCATCAAAGTCGATTTACAAAAATCATACCGTATCCTAAACCCGGGCGCGACCACGCTCGTATCGGTCAAATACGATGGCGACGTCAATGCGATGGCGATAACGTGGGCGCAGGCGCTTGACTACGACAAAGTTACCATCGTGCCGCACAACGGCTCGTACACGCGGACGCTCATCGAAAAGAGCGGGTATTTCGCCGTGCAGATCCCCACGGCCGCGCAGGCGGAGCTGGTTAGCGAGCTGGGCGCCGAAAATAACTCGCGCTTTGATAACGCGGATAAGATGAAAAACGTGGAAATTTTCTATCAAGATGACTCCCGCGTACCGCTGATCGCGGGCTGCGCCGCATGGCTCGTTTGCAAGCGTATCCCCGAGCCTCACAATGAGCAGAGTTATGATCTTTTCATCGGCGAGTTCGTCGCGGCATACGCGGACGAGCGGATCTTTGACGGTAGGCACTGGCTGTTTGAAAAGATCCCTGACGAGCTAAAAACGCTCCACTACGTCGCCGGCGGTCGGTACTATCTAGACGGCAAAGCGGTAGATACCAAGCGCGCGCCCATAAGCGGCGAATAAAACGCCTCGCAAAACGCGGGTGAATTTGTAAATTTAAGATGAGCGCACGCGTAAATACGCGGCAAGCTTCGGCAAAATTTCAAGCCAAAGAATCTAAAAAAGGATAGAAAATGAAAAAATATATCGTCATCACCGGCGCAAGTTCGGGTATCGGAGCGGCCGCGGCAAAGGCATTTGCAAGGCGCGGAGAAAATTTGATCATAATCGCGCGCAGAGCGGAACTGCTGCAAAGCTTAAAGGACGAGATCGCTAAAATTTCGCCTGAATCAGACGTCGTGATTAAAATTTTCGACCTTGCGCGCAGCGAGAATGTCCTAGCGCTTTGGGACGAGCTAAAAAGCTACGAGCTAAAGGCGCTAATTAATAGCGCTGGCTTTGGGGATTTTGGCTTAGTGGGAGAGCAGGATTTACAAAAAACGGTAATAATGATAGACCTAAACGTAACCGCGCTCGCGATACTTTCGAGCTTATTTACGCGAGATTACAAACGCAAACAAACTCAGCTTATAAACATCTCCTCCGTGGGCGGCTATTTTCTGGCGCCCGGCGTCGTGCCGTATTGCGCTACAAAATTTTTCGTAAGCGCTTTCACCGAGGGTTTGAGCCACGAGCTGGCGCAGGATAAAGAGGCCAAAATGCAGGCTAAAGTTCTAGCTCCCGCCGCGACTAAAAGCGAGTTTTGCGACGTAGCTTCGGGAAAGCGCGGATTTGATTACGATGCGGCGTTTTCGCAATACCACAGCAGCGAACAAACGGCAGAATTTTTGCTCACGCTTTACGATAGCGATGCATGCATCGGAGAGGTGGATTTGGCTAGCTTCGAATTTAAACTTAGCGAACCGAAATTTAATTATATAGCAGCCGCCAAATAGCGGATCGGGTGAGGCGCAAGCTCACTTATAGCTTGCGCTGTTAAGTTGCTTCTTTACGTGCGAGCAGGACTTGATTAGCTTCGTAGCGACAAGCTGCGCAGGCAGGCGCCTTTGAATTTTACGCATTTATAGATCGCACGACGAGCCGTGCCGTGTGGACGATACACGCGTAAAATTTAGAATAACGTAGCGCCTGAGCTAAATTTGACCCCAAAGCGCGGTAAAATTTAAAGAAAATCGAGGAGCGAAAATGGGAAAATCCGCCTTGGTGCTAGGCGCTACGGGCGTCGTAGGCAGGGAGCTGGTGCGCGAGCTTTGCGAGAGCTCGGGTTACGATGAGGTAGAGGCGTGGGTGCGCCGCGAGATAGGCTTTTGCCACCCTAAGCTTCGCGCGCGGATCATTGATTTTGAAGGTATCTCGGATATCGCGCCGCATAAATTTGATGAAATTTTTTGCGCGCTTGGCACGACGATGAAGCAGGCGGGCTCGCGTGAGGCGTTTTTGCGCGTGGACGTGGACTACGTCTATGCAGCGGCGAAGTGGGGCAAAGCATCGGGCGTACGGCGCTTCGTGCTCGTATCATCTCCGGGTGCGAGCGATTCGCTAAGCTTTTATCTGCGCGCTAAAGGACGTATCGAGCGGCGCGTGAGCGAGCTTGGCTTTGACAGCCTTCAGATCGTCCGTCCACCGTTAATCTTGGGCGAGAGATCGGATGCTCGCTCGCTAGAGCGGCTTGCGGCGGCGGTTTTTAAACTGCTACCCGCCTGCGTGTTCGGTAAATTTAGACCGCTTAGCGGCGCAAGTATCGCCCGCTGCGAGCGTGATTTTTGGCTCAAAATCCTATAAAAATTCGCTCATTTTTTCTCTTTATTTTGTTTGATCTCCTCAAGACTTAGACCGCTTTTACCGATGCTGTCCATACCGAGCGTTTCGATCATCACGAGTATTGCGGCTGGGTCTTTGCCTAATACGCGTGCTAGCGTATTCGTAATCTCGGCGATGATTTGCTTTTTTTGCTCTTTTGTAGGCTCCGGAGCGGCTACTTTTATATTTACGAATGGCATTTTCTCTCCTTAAATTTGATAAAGCAGGGCTAATTATATCAAATTTTAGCCTGTTACCCGTCTCGCTTGCGTTCTAAAATTTAAGTAGATATATTAGAATTTAACTTTAAATTTGATTTAAAGCTAGTATGATTATTATGTGATTTGGTAGTAGTAAAATTCAATAAATTTACCCAAAAGGAGCGAATATGCGTAAGAATTTTTTCGGTTCTATCGTTTTGGCTGCGGCCTTGGCGGGCGGCGCGTTTATAGCGGTGCCGCAGACTGCGAGTGCGGGCGTTTTGGCGCATCAGGTAAAAACCCAAGGCGAGCTTGGCTCGGTGTTTATCAACCCCTACGACGTGGCGCCTCTAACGGCCGTCATCGATAGGGCGGGCAAGGATATCAAGGATATCCACGTGCGGGTTCTGGGCAAACCTAACGGCGGTATCGACATCGCCTATAACGTCTCCGAGCATGCGCTACTGACGCACGATGGCGTGCCGATCTGGGGGCTGTATCCGGACTATCTAAACGAGGTCGAAGTAAGCTACGTTTTTAACGGCGAAAAGAAGGTCGAAAAGTATAAAATTTACGCTCAGCCGATCGTGACGTATAGCCGCGATTATAGATTTAGCCACATGCAAAAGATGAAGGTTAAAAAGGTCGATCCTGCGTTTAAAAACAGGCTATACCTCATCAACAACACCATCACGAGCGTTTATAAGCCGCTTGATTGGAAAAACGGCGGTGCCGCTAGCTGGAACGACTTCACCGAAAATTTCGTCGTCGATACGCAAGGCGAGGTCAGATGGTATCTGGACTATCAGAAATTTTACGACCGCAGCGAGCGCAGAGTGATGGACGGCGGTATGATGATGGGCTTTCATCAGCTGCCAAACGGCGATCTTAGCTGGGGCATGGCGCAGCGATATATGCGCTACGATATGATGGGCAAGGAGGTGTATAACCGCGAGCTGCCGCGCGGCTACATCGACCTTAGCCACGAGGTGATGCCGCTTAAGGGCGATCACTTGCTGCTTCGCGTCGGTAAATACAACTACCATCATCCTGACGGCAGAATTTCGCACACGATCAGAGATCACATCATCGAAGTGGACGGCAGCGGCAAGGTCGTGGACGAGTGGGATCTGAATGAAATTTTCGGCAAAAACGTCTATCGCAGCAACCTCATCAAAGCTCTTGACGCTCGCGCCGTGTGCCTAAATATCGACATGGACGCCAAAGAGATCAAAATCAGCGACGATCTGCCTTTCGGCGACGTGACCTCGACCGGCACGGGACGCAACTGGGCGCACGTAAATTCCATCTCATATGACCCTAGCGACGACGGCATCATCCTTTCGCTTCGTCATCAAGGCATCGTTAAGATCGGCCGCGACAAAAAAGTAAAATGGATCCTTGCATCGCCTGAGGGCTGGAGCGCGGACTTTAAAGAAAAAGTGCTAGTACCCGTCGATAAAAACGGCAACAAGATCAAATGCGAAAACTCAAGATGCGAGGGCGATTTTGACTGGTCGTGGACGCAGCACACCGCGTGGCTCACTCCGCGCTACGACAACAAGGGCTCCGTAAAGCACATCAGCGTATTTGACAACGGCGACGGTCGCGGCATGGAGCAGCCTGCGCTAAAAGAGCAAAAATACTCGCGCGCGGTCGAGTACAAGATCGACGAGAAAAAGGGCACAGTCGAGCAGACGTGGGAGTTTGGCAAGGAGCGCGGATTTGACTTCTATAGCGCGGTTACGAGCAACGTGGAGTGGCAAAAGGATAAAAGCACGTACTTCATCTCAAGCTCGAACGTCTATCTGCTAAAGCCCGATAAAACGATCAAAATGGTGCTCGTAGAGATCGATCCGAAGAGCAATGACATTAAATTTGAGATGGACGTGGAGTCTGCGTCAAGAGACGACGTGGCATACCGCGCGCTGGTGATCGATCCGAATATCTTTGATTATTAAAATTTCGCGATAGGTTGGAATTTGGCTTTTAAATTCCACCTGTCGCTTTGGTGCGGATAGAATTTGCAAATTAAGCGCGAAATTTTAAATTTTTATATAAGATGAATTTTTTTAGCAAAGGAGCTAAAATGGAATTTGTAACCTTAAACGACGGCAACAAGATGCCTATTTTAGGATTTGGCGTATTTCAGGTAGATCCGAAAGAGACGCAAAGATGCGTAGAGGATGCGATCTCGGTCGGCTACCGCCTCATCGATACGGCAAAGGCGTATTTCAATGAAGAAAGCGTGGGTGCAGCAATTAAGACGGCTCTTGCAGGCGGGTTAAAGCGCGAGGAGCTGTTTATCACTACTAAGCTTTGGATTAACGATGCGGGTGAGGAGCACGCGTTAAAAGCCTTTGATGCGTCGATGAAAAAGCTAGGGCTTGACTACCTCGACCTTTATCTCATTCATCAGCCATATGGCGATATTTACGGCTCGTGGCGAGCGATGAAACGTTTGCGCGACGAGGGTCGCATCCGCTCTATCGGCGTTAGCAACTTCTACGCTGATCGGATCGTCGATCTGTGCGAAAACAGCGGCGTCATCCCTGCGGTAAATCAGCTTGAGTGCCATCCGTTTTATCAGCGTGAAGCGTTAAAACGCGTACTTGATGGCTACGGCATAGCATTTGAATCGTGGGCTAGCTTTGCCGAGGGTAAAAACGATATATTTAAAAACGCCGTGCTAAGCAGTATCGGTGAAAAATACGGCAAAAGCTCAGCTCAGGTTATTTTGCGCTGGTTAATTCAGCGCAGCATCGTCGTTATTCCAAAAAGCGTAAAAATAGAGCGAATGAAACAAAATTTTGACATTTTTGATTTTACGCTTGTGCCTGATGATATGGTTGCTATCGCTGCGCTGGATACCGACAAGACGCTGTTTTTCGATCACACAGATCCCGAGCGCGTAAAATGGATAATACATGCCTTTGATAAGTAAAATTTATTGAATTAAAGCGATTGCATGCTTTAAAATTAAGCTGCGAGCGTGCAATCCTTGCTATTAAATTTGAGCTTGAGCGAGATTAGAAATAGAGCTTGTAGCGATAAATTAGCCTGCTCGCTCAAGCGGCGTGATGGCGTAGCCTGTTATTTTATATATTTTCTGTGGGAAGCCGCCTTGCCTTTGTCCGCTTAATCTCAAATTTACCCTTTATTTTATACAATCTTTAAAATTTACCGCAAAGGAATTTTATGAAAATCGCTAAAATTTTTAAAGCTTTAGCCGCCGTTTGCCTGCTCGGCATCGGTGCAAACGCGCTGGAGGAGGGCGTTAATTATCAAGTGTTGCAAAAGCCGCTAAATGTGCCGAAAAACAGCGTCGTTAAAATTTTTAACTACGAGTGCCCGCACTGCTATGCGTTCGATAGGACGGTCACACCGCAGTTGATGAAAAAGCTCGAAGGGGCGGAGTTTTTGCCGTGGCATCTAAAGACCAAAGGCGTGTTCGGACAGACCGCAAGCGGTATATTCGCAGCGCTTATCGTGATTGATGAAAAGGACGACGTGAGCCTGCTAAGCGACGAGTCGAAATTTAAAAAAGCGAAATTCGCGATTTACAAAGCGATCCATGACAAAAAAGATGATTTTGGTGGCGGTAGTGATAAACAAAGGTTCATCAAAACCGCGCTGGATGCTGCAGGCGTGAGCATGAGCGAATACGAAGCGGCGCTTGCCAGCAAAAAGGCACAGGCTCTGCTTGCGCAGTGGGACGCGGGCTACGAAGTCGCGGTGATTTCAGGCGTGCCGGCATTTGTCGTCAGCGGCAAGTATCTCTTAAACACCTCCTCGTTCGGCTCGCTAGATGAAATGGTCGCCGCGGTAAAGGAGCTGCTGGCGAAATAGGTCTTGTCGCATTAAATTTAGCCGCGCCAAAGCAAGTTTTGTTTTATGCACTACGTTAAATTTGGCCGCGGGGCTTCTAGCAAATTTTATCGCTAAGCCTTGCGGCACGATAGCGACTAAATTTATGTTTTCAAAGCGCGGGTTTCGGCAGGTAAAATTTGAGCCGAAATTTAAAAATTTGACTTTAAATTTGAATAGAAAAAAGTCAAGGTGAAGTATTTTTACGTCAGACGAGGCGGCGGCAAACGAGGCGAGGGAGCGGACTCGCTCGTCCGTGACCGAAGCCGAGCGAGCCGCTTTCTGCTTGCAGTTGCGAATGTAACGAAGCAAAGCGAAGTATGGTGGAAAAAGACGAGCTGCAAAATAAAATTTAACGCCAAATTTGAACGTAGAAATTTCAAGGCGAAGTATTTTTGTCATAGACAAGCGGATAAGCAAGGGCAAAGGAGCGTATATATAATACGTGACTGCAGCCCGCAGCGAGATCCAACGAAGTATAGGGCAAAAAGACAAGCCGCAAATCAAATTTACTCGCCGCTTAGCAGGATGTATCCACTCTCACTGATGTTTTTAAATTTAACCCCCAGCTCCCGCTTTAGCCTTAGCACGACGTTTTGTATCGCACCCTTGCTAGGCAGCTCGCCCTCGTAGACGAACTCATCGATCATCTCGTAGCTCACGAGTTTGTTTAGATTATACGCAAATAGCCAAAAGAGCTTGTTTTGCAAAAATGATAGATAGATTTCCTCGCCGTTTTTGTAGATCTTTTCTTTGGCGAGATTTATGCTAGTTTGCGGGCCCAGGCGCACGAGCTTTTCGCCCTTTTCGTAGGTTAAAGCCACGAGCAGGCGGCAGAGCGCGGCGATATCGACGGGCTTTTTTAGAAACGACGCCGCGCCGTGCTCGATGCTTTTGATGAGGTTGTCGTCGGTGTCGTAGGAGGTAAAGACGATAAATTTTTGCGCGGGCTTTATGCGCATCATCTCCTTCATCATCTCAAAGCCGTTCATCGCGGGCATGTGGATGTCGGTGATGACGACGGTGGGGGCTAGCTTTTTAAAGCGCTCCAGCCCCTCTAGCCCGTCTGCCGCGCCCCAGACGCTAAGGCAGTAGAGCTTTAACCCGCCTATTAGCAGCTCCCTTGCGATCTCGTCGTCCTCGACGATGAGGACGCTCAGGTCTTTAAGCAGCTTCAAATGCTCTTGCATCTTATTCCTTTAAATTTATCTCAAAGCCGAGCTCAAACGTCGTCGGATCGCCCGTGCTTAGCAGCCTGATGTCGTCTGAAAGCTTTTCGTTTGCGAGCTTTTTGCCAAAATACAGCCCGATGCCGCTTCCTTGCTTTTTGGTGGTTTTGGGCTGGGTTAAAATTTTATCCCGAAGCTCCTTGCTCACGCCGCTGCCGTAGTCCGTGACGGATATCTTGCACGTGCCGTTTTCAAATTTGACGTCAATAAAAACTTGCCGCTTGGCGATCTGCTCTTTGTATCGCTCCACGACCGCGTCCTTTGCGTTGTGAATGAGGATGAGTAAAATTTGCTGCACGATGCCCATGCGCTGTGTGGCCTCTTCGTCTTTAAACTCGCGCAAGCTTACCGAGACGTTTGCCTTGCTAAGCTCGGTGTGCATGAGCTTTAGTAGGTCTTTGACGCAGCGCTGCACGCTAAATTTTTGCGGGCTGTCGCTCGTTTTGTAAAAATTTCTAAAAATCTCGATCGTATCGCTTAAAAGCACGGTCGCCGCCTGCCCCTTTTGCAGCATACTTTGTAGCGTCGCGGCGTCTAGTTTGCCGTCTTTTTGTAGCATAAGCAGGCTTGAGATCATCAAATTTAGCGAATTAACTGGCTGGATAAACTGATGATTTATGCCGCTGATTAGTTCGCCCGCCTCGCTCATACGAGCCTTGTGCTTAAGCAGAGCTTCGTAGTCGTCTTGCAGGTTTTTGATTTTTGAATACATAAAGTTATGTAAGAAATTTGCCACCAGCGCCAGCGCCGCGAACGCAAAAAGCAGAGTAAGGGCGTTTTTTAGCGCGGAGTTAAGCAGCGCGGCGAGCTCCTTTTCGTTATCCGTTCCTGCGCCTATAAACCAGTTTAGCGTGGGGATCTCTGCGACGGAGATGAAATTTGATCCGATATTTAGGCTCGTGATATCTTCGCCCCGCAGGAAAAGCTCTTTAAATTTATCCTCGATCTGCTTTTTTAGCGCCATATCCTTCATCGGGGTTAAAATTTCGCCGCCGTGCGTGACGATAAAGGCGTAGGAATCTGGCGCGAGCTTAAATTTTTCCATATTTTTTAGTATGTTTTGCAGCTTCACTACGCCGCAAAACACCCCCGCAAACGAGTCGCCGTCCATGACGGGTACGCATAAATTTAGCGTCGGCTCGCCCAAAATTTTATGGCGCTGCATAAAATTTACAGTGGGTGCTAGCGTGCTTTTGGTCTCCTCAAACCACACAAGCCCCGTGCGCAGGTTCTTTGGCATCGCTTCATCGTCGCCCAGCTCCTTGCCGTCTACGAAAATTTCTCCGTCCTCGCGTAAAAACTGCAAGGCGTCGAATTCCGTGGAGTTTTCTTTAAAAAGTCGTATGAAGTCGCCCAGCTTTTCGCTATCTTGCGAGATGCCCGCGTTTTGCATAAATTTAGCCGCGCGCACCAGTGAGTGCAGTCGCTCGTCTAGCCAAAACGAGAAGCTCCCGACCATATTTTCGCTAGCGGCGATCTTGTTTTTATCCGCAAGCGCCGTGATCTGCGCCTTGGCGTCCTCGTAGTTTTTCACGCCCAAAAGCACTACAAAAAGGCTTGCGAAAATGATGATGAAGTAAATTTTAAAATTATGCTCGCGTAAGGCTCTCATGCGGCGAGTATAGCAAAATCGGTCTAAATTTAGACCGATTTAAGCTTTTGCAAAAGTTAAAATTTTGCAAATGAACATCGCGGCAAGCACGACGAAGCAGACGCCAAAGCCAATCAGCGTGCAGTCGGCCATCGACATAAATTTGCTTGATGGGATCAGGTACCAGCCGTCCTCGTAAAGATCGACGAGATATTTTTGAAAGCCGCTTAGCGTGACGCCCTCGGGTACTAGCGGATTATCGTAGCCGCAGTCGCCCGTAGGCAAAAACCAATCCGGCGCCCACCGCTGAAGCGGCAAGCCAAACGGATAGTGCGGCTCGGTCGAGCAGCCCTGCACGCCGAACGGATCGTCTCCGTGGACGGCATCGTGGATCTTGGCGAGCTTGACGCTATACATTATGCCCTGCACCGCGCCCCAAAAGGCTAGCAGGTAGCCCGCGAGCGCGAGGAGCAAATTTTTAGGAT
Organism: uncultured Campylobacter sp.; assembly: GCA_963523845.1. Classification (GTDB taxonomy): domain Bacteria; phylum Campylobacterota; class Campylobacteria; order Campylobacterales; family Campylobacteraceae; genus Campylobacter_B. Next base: position 13,531 of record CAURFS010000003.1, read on the forward strand.
TTACGATCGCGACCAGGCCTCCTAGCGCCATGCACAAAAATGCAAAGCGGATATAGACGCACTGCTCGCAAGGCGGCATATAGACGTAGTTTTGAAACAGCGAGTGCGCGAGGATAACAAGCCCTACGCTCACTACTACTAGGATCGCCCACGGCAGGCGGCTACCTCCGAATTTCGCTATTTTTTCCGCAAATTTCATGCCCGCACCCTATTTTTTGAGCAGTTCTTCGATTAGCTGCGCCATGCCGTCTAGGGAGGTAATGGACTTCGTCATGATGAGGTATTTGCCGTTTACGACGAACGCCGGCACGCCTTGGATCTTGGCTACGTCGTAGCTCTCGTCCCATTTTTTAAGCAGTTCGGCGACTTTTGGATCCTCAAGCTTTTTTTGATAGTCCGCTTCGCTGATGCCGGCCGCATCAAGCCCAGTCTTTAAAAACGCAGCCTCGTCCTTGCCGTCGCTCCAGCGCTGCTTTTGATCGTGATAGGCCTTGTAGTAGGCAAATTTAGCCTTTTTAAACAGTGAGTTTTCATCTAACAAGCTCACGCCTTTTTCCTCGTCCATCACGGCTAAGACGGCAAAAATTTTACTCGCTGCCTCGCCGTATTCGCCTTTGGTTTTTAGATGAAACGGTACGTATTTTAGCCCCGCGACCTTTTCTACGACCTTGGGCGTGACGGTTTTGTCGTATTTGTAGCAAAACGGGCATGCGTAGCTAAAGACCTTAACTAGCGTGTTTTGCTCCACAGGCAGCGGTTTTTCGAGCTTTACGTAGTCCTCGCCCTCGGTAAACGCGGCAGCGCTTATGGCGCCAAACATCACTACGGCTAAAAAGCCTTTGCTAAATTTAGAAAGTAGATTCATGGAGTGCTCCTTAAAATGATTTCGTTTGAGTTAATTTTATATCCTCTCGCCGCCGCAAAACTCACGCTAAGATAAATTTTAGATTAAATTTATAAAATTTCGACTAAATTTTGGCACAAAAGCCAAAATTTGAAATTATTTTTTACAATTAAGCAAGTTTTAATAAACGCGTGATTTCTACGTTAGCGAGGTTGATTAAAATTACGATATCAAACCAATTCAAAGGAGAATAAGATGAAGCGAACTCTTTCCTCATTTGCGCTAGCTGTGGCACTTTTAAGCGGTCTAAGCACGGCGGCACTTGCTATCGGCGGACCTAGCGGCGCACACATCGACTACGGCATCCCGGGCAAGATCGGCGAAGTGGTCGTCAACCCGTACGACATCGCGCCTCTAACGGCGGTCATCAAAAACGGCGGCTACACGCTAGCAAACGCAAAAGTCACCATCGTGCCGAAACCGGACGGTCAGGTTATCAGCTATAAAGTCGCCGATAAGCATCTGCGTACGCACGGCGGAATCCCGATTTTCGGACTATATCCGGACTACCAAAACACCGTCGAGGTCGAGTACGATAAAATTTATAAAGGTGGGACCGAGCACGTAAAAGAAACCTATAAAATTTACGCTCCGGCGATTTATCTAGAGAGCTCGGGCATGCCGTCTCAAAAGGGCGCGCTGTTTGATAAAATCGAGGTCGTGAAGGCTCCGAGCGCCAAATTTGCCAACCGCCTTTACTACGTAAATAACTTCGTAAATAAAACGGGCAAGGGTACCAAAGTCGTGTGGAACAACCCCGCAGGCGGCGCGATCGAGTGGAACTACAGCCCGAACAACTTCATCCTAGACACCAAGGGCGAAGTTCGCTGGTACCTGGAGCCGAGTAAAATTTACGATCTCAAACAGCCTTTTTCCGCGGGCGTCATGATGGGCTTTAAGCAAAACGACGACGGCGCAATGACGTGGGGATATGGCCAAAGATACGCAAAATACGACATAATGGGCCGCGAAATCTTTAACCGCGAACTGCCTGCGGGATACAACGACTTCTCACACTCCATGGACGTGGCGCAAAACGGACACTATTTCCTTCGCGCGGCAAACGCCAACTATAAACGCGCCGACGGCAAAAACGTCCGCACCGTGCGCGACGTCATCGTCGAGGTCGATCGCGACGGCAACGTGGTGGATGATTTTAGATTATATGAAATTCTCGATCCGTACCGCGATATCGTGCTAAAAACTCTCGATCAGGGAGCGGTGTGCCTAAACATCGACGCTAGAAAGGCAGGCCACACCGCTAGCTCGGACGAGCTGGCCGCGATGGATACGAACGAAAAATGGGGCGACATCGTGGGTTCGGGCCCTGGACGCAACTGGGCGCACGTAAATAGCGTGGACTACGACCCGTCTGATGATAGTATCATCATCTCCAGCCGCCACCAAGACGCCGTCATCAAGATCGGCCGCGACAAAAAGATCAAATGGATAATGGGCGCTCACAAGGGTTGGAAGGACGAATTTAAAGGCTATTTGCTCCAGCCGGTAGATAAAGACGGCAAAAAGATCGTCTGCGAGGACGAGTACTCAAAATGCCCGGGATATGAGAGCGAGAAGGGCGGATTTGACTGGCAGTGGACGCAGCATACGGCTTTCCGTATCGACAGCAAGTCCAAAAAGGGCGTCGTGTATCTCACCGTCTTTGACAACGGCGACACCCGCGGCATGGAGCAGCCTGCGATGGCGGGTATGAAATACTCCCGCGCGGTCGTTTATAAAATCGACGAGAATGCCAAGACCGTCGAGCAGGTCTGGGAATATGGCAAACAGCGCGGCAGCGAGTGGTACAGCTCGGTTACTTCGCTAGCGCAGTATCAAGACGACCTAGATAGCGTGATGGTTTACTCGGCGGTCGCCGGCATGCAGTTTGATATCGCCAAAGGCCGTCCGGTCGGCGTGCCTAGCCCGCATATCAACGAGTTTGAGTGGGGCGCAAAAGAGCCGTCAATCGAAATCAAAATGACCAACGCGATGGGCTATCAGGCGTTTCCGTTTAGCCTAGAAAAGGCGTTTGAGAAGTAAAATTTTAAAATTTAGCGGCCGTATTTCGAGCGCGGCCGCTTTTGTTTTAGATTATGGTCAAATTCTACACATCTACTCGATAGAATTTCATCCGAATTTGCCAAATTTTATCCCTCGGTACGGTAAAATTTAGCCGAAAACATAGCTCTTTATTCTAGATAAAATTTAATCATCGGATTTGCGATTTCGCGCTCTGCTTTTGCTATAATTTCGCTCTGCTAAAATTAATAAGCGTTATTTTGGTATAGATGAGGTAGCGCACGGTTTGGATGAAATTTGCATCCCGCTTGAGGGCGGGGGACGACGGGTATGAGGCTAATGCGCCCAAAGGATATTCGTGCGGCAAGGCGGCGCAGCAAAGGAGAAATAGTGGAAAAATCCAGAAAAAAGGAACCCAAAAAGCTCGCGGCGCAGCGGCAGCGAGATGCATTTGAAAAGAGCCTGCCGATGAGTAGGGCGGAGTTTGAACGGTTATTTGAGTTCTTAGACGAGGGCTTGGCGCATCGCGACTGCGACGGCACGTATAGGCTCACGCTGGAGTTTTTGCGAGCCCGCTGCGCGTCGAATGAAGCGGCGGTTTTGGACTTTTGCGAGCAAAACGGCGAATATTGCGATTGCGAAGTTCTAAGCAACGTGCAAAATTGCTTCGAATTTTAAGGGGCTATGTGCAGAAAGACATGGTTTTGCAAGCATCGTTTCAAAAAGGCGGTGCGTAAAATTTAGTAAAATTTTAGCGGCGCGAGGGCTCAAAAGTAGGGCTAAAGCAACGTTTGCGGTGCGAACTGCCGCCGTGCAATAAGCACAAAGCCCACCGCGCCAAACACGCGGGCCTTTTGTAGAATTAATGCTCTAGTTTTTAAATTTGACGCAAAAGGCGGGCAACTCGCCGTCAAAACGGCAATTAAAGCGTGGTGTGACGGGGCTTTTATGGACTTAAGAGCGGTATTTCGCTTAATTTAACTATACAAGACGGCGCGGAGATCTGGAGTTTGCCTCCTTAAATTTGATTGCGGTAGCTATCAGGCGGACAGAGATATGCTATGGACGTTTTCATTGAGCGAGCTTGCCGCAGACGCTTTGCTGTGCGACAAGCAGGTTGATTGCAAGATTAGGAGAACTCGCACAAAGCGCTTTTGCGCGAGAGGACTTTGCTGCGGTACCGACGTAAATTTTATCTGCGCGGCGTTTAAATTTAGCCCAAAATCTCCCCTGCGAAAAATAGCACCGACATCGCAAAGGTGCTGAGTGCGACGACCTTTAGCTGTCCGTCGAAATCGCGACACTCCCGAACCTTTGATACGAAAAATAGGTGCCTAATAAGCGGCGCAAAGCTAATTACGTAGAGTAGTTTTACGCCCGGTTCGCCGCGTAAAAACGAGTAGCATAGCATTAGACTCGCCCCGCCCGCGATCAGCGCGTAGTGGTAACGCTTAGCCGCGCGCAGTCCGATACGAACGGGGATCGTGCGCTTGCCCTTGAGCGCGTCGTTTTTGACGTCGCGCATGTTGTTGAGATTTAGCACGGCGGTGCTTAGCATACCGCACGCGCACGCAGGCAGCAGCAGTGCCGCATCAAGCGAGCGTGCGTATAAAAAATACGAGCCCAGCACGCTCAAAAGCCCAAAAAACAAAAATACGAAAATGTCGCCAAGCCCCAGGTATCCGTATGCACCGGCTCCCACGGTGTAGCGGATCGCGGCATATATCGACGCGCCGCTTAGCGCCAAAAATAGAGCCACGAGATAAAACCGCTCGCCGAATGCCAAAATGCTCAGCGCGAGGCTAGAAAATGCCGCAAGTAGCGCCGTAGCGATGATGACGCGCTTCATCTGCTCCGCACTCATCTGTCCCGTTTGTATCGCGCGGCGCGGTCCCAGCCTGCCATCGTCGTCCGTGCCCTTTACCGCGTCGCCGTAGTCGTTGGCGTAGTCGCTTAGCACCTGAAACAGTAGCGTCGTAAGCAGCGCCAGCGCAAAAATATCGGCTCTAAACGCGCCCGCGCCGTATGCCGCGCCACTACCTAGCAATACGCCAGAGACGCTAAGGGGTAGCGATCTAAGGCGAGCGGATGCGTAAAGAGCTTTTGCGGTTATCATTTTTTGCCTTTTTAAATTTATACGCCGAATTTGCGGCAAACTCAGCTTAAAATTTAGCGGAAAAACGCCAAAAATATTATAAATTTAGACTATCCGTAGAGTAAATTTTATTTAAATTCGCCTTTTTAATATAAATAGCGGTAAAATAGAGCCAAAAATTTTAGGAATTGTGATGAAAAAAGTTCTTACCGTTCAAGATATATCCTGCGTGGGCAAGGTTTCGCTGACCGTCGCCTTGCCGATACTTAGCGCGATGGGGATGAGCACGAGCGTGATCCCTACGGCGGTTTTATCGATGCATACGGGCTTTTCGGGCTACACCTTTTGCGATCTAAGCTCTCAAATACGCGCGATCATGGCGCACTGGAAAGACCGCGGAGTGGTATTTGACGGCATCTACACGGGCTTTTTGGGCTCGGCGGCACAGATCGAGATTATGAGCGAGCTATTTGCGAGCTTCGGCGGCGCGGGTAAGACCATTTTGGTCGATCCTTGTATGGGCGATAACGGCGTATTTTATCCTGGCTTTAACGAGGATTTTGCCCGTATGATGGCGCTTCTGTGCGCTCAAGCCGACGTCATTACGCCCAATATCACCGAGGCCTGCGCGATTACAGGCGTGCCGTACCGAGAGGATGCGGATAGGGATTTCATCATGGATCTGCTTGCAAGGCTTCGAGAGCTGGGCGCTAGGCAGGTCATTTTAAAAGGTATCGGCTACATCGCCGATCAGTGTGGGGTTTTTAGCTACGATGCGCGCACGGGCAAGACGAACGAGTATTTTCACGAGCTGCTGCCGGTCAAATTTAACGGCACCGGCGATATTTTCGCAGCCGTAGCTTTCGGCGCAATAATGCGCGGCAAGTCGCTGGAAACTGCGGTTCGTATCGCTGCGGATTTCGTCGTCAGCACGATCAAAGAGACGATGAGCGACGAGGAGCGCAACGGATACGAAGGGGTCGATTTCGAAGCGATAATCCCCGAGCTGGTGAGGAAAATCTAAGTTCTAGACGGATTTGGAACTCGCCGCGCGGACAGCGGATTTGTGGTAGAGTTTTAAAATTTTACCGCAAAAGGAAATTCCTAAATTTTATCTGCGGCGTGAAATTTTAAAATTTCAAAATTTATGTGTCGTGTGGGGCATGGAATTTTAGAATTCATGCATTGCGCGGGCTTATAATTTTATCTCCTGCATAGAATTTTAAAATTTGCACCGAAGTAAAGATGCAAAATTTATCACTAGCGCTGAATTCTAAACGCAAGGCTACAGCGAATTTATCTGTTTGCGAGTTTGAGCTGCATTTTGAAGTTTTGCACAAAATCTGCTTAAAATTTTATTTCCACAAGCCGTGCGCCATGCGCTTATAAAATAATCTCAAAATTTAGATTAAAATCCGTATTTAAATCCTATATTTATTTAAAATTTTAGCGATTATTAGAGAGGATGCTTGAAGAATTAAATAAAGATGGATATAAAATTAACGGCACTAAATTGCAATATCTGATAGCGAAAAATGAGATGATACGGAAAATTTTATGAGATACCAAGCATCAAGACGGCTACACTATAGCGGTTACTATAAGCGGCAGCGATACGGATAAGATAAATACTTACACAGAAAAAGAAGGATTGTAATAGCAAAGATGATTGGAATTTGAATGTGTAAAAAAGCACTTAATTAAATTTTTCTAAGCATTTGGCGAGATTATATTAAAACAAGAAGGAATGTATACTCGTGAAATTTAAATATGAGCGTCGGGCGCAAAATAGCCGCGGAGTGGATCGGCTAGCTCCGCTAAAAGCGCTATATAAAGGGTAAATTTAAAACGGAGCTTTGCCGAATTTTAAATTTACCCGATTTGCCTCGCTATAAAATTTATTCGCCCAGGAAGTATTTCAGATCCGCCTGCGCGTCGCCGCTGATTAGGCGAAGGCCGAAATTTTGCACCAAAAAGCCCAAAATTTCGTCGTTGAAAAACTCAGGCACCGTAGGGCCCACGTTGATATTCTTAACGCCCAGACTAAACAGCGCAAGCAGGATGATGACCGCCTTTTGCTCCATCCACATCAGCACGATCGAGACCGGCAGGTCGTTTACCGCGATGCCCGTAGCCTCGCTAAGCGCCAGGGCGATCTTGACCGCGCCGTTGCTGTCGTTGCACTGACCTAGATCGATATAGCGCGGAAGCTCGGTGCCAGGCACGGTTCCGAAATCCACGTCGTTGAAGCGGAATTTACCGCAGCTGGAGGTCAAAACCACGCAGTCCTTCGGCAGGCTAAGCGCTAGCTCGCGGTAATACTCGCGTCCCTTGCCCGGCGCGTCGCAGCCTGCGATGACGAAAAAGCGGCGGATTTTGCCCGATTTGATCGCGTCTAAAATTTGCGGCGCAAGGCTCAAAATGGTCTTATAGTGTCCGCCCGTCACCAAGCTCTCGTCGCTGTCCATGCTCACGTCGCCGCACGCAAGCGCGCACTCGATGAGCGGCGTAAAATCGTCGTTTTGGATATGCTTGATCCCGTCGGTGCCCGCGATAGAGTAGCCAAAGAGCCTGTCCGCGTAGCTACAGGACGAGCGAAGCGGCACGATGCAGTTGGTGGTCATCAAAATCGCGCCCTTAAATTCGTTAAAAAGCTTGGTCTGATCAAACCACGCCTTGCCGACGTTGCCCTTTAGGTGCGGATACTTGCGAAGCTGCGGATAGCCGTGCGCAGGAAGCATCTCAGAGTGGGTGTAGATATTGATGCCCTTGCCATCGGTCGCCTTTAGCAGCGCCTCAAGAGCGTGCAGGTTGTGTCCGCTAACCAAAATCGCCTTGCCCTCGACTTTGTTTTGGCTAACTTTAACCGGGGTCGGTACGCCGAATTTTGCGGTATGCGCCTCGCTTAAAATATCCATCATCTGCACGCCCGCGCTTCCGACGGCCATCAGCTGAGCGATATGCTCGTCAAAGTTAAAATTTGAATTCGTCAGCGTGAAATACAGCGTGTCCGCCATAACGGTATCGACCGCGCTAGTATCGGCGCCAAGCTCACGGGCGTGGTGGCGGTAGGCGCTAAGGCCTTTAAGCCCGAAAACCATAGTGTCTTGAAGTAACGCCAGCGTGGAGGTTTTACCGCAGGTGCCGCGGTCTTGACCTTTGGCGCCGCAGCCCTCGGGCGCGCTCATTTGGCACTGATGACAGAACATCTCTAGATTGTCGCTCATAGAAATCCTTTATAAAAAATTTAGTTGGTAATTTTAAGATTTTATTTAGGCAAAAAAATTGATTATAATCAATAAATGGCTAAATTTTATCAAATTTATTTACAAAATGAGAATTTTAAATTTTATAAAAGGTATTCTAGATTGCTTAGAAAGCATAACGAGAAATTAGAATATTAAAAAATTTCTGGAACAAATTTTTATAAAACTAAGAAAACTTAAAGCTCTTTAAGCATCGATAAAATCAGGGGTCTAAAGGAATTTTTGAGTATATATGGCTCCGGATGCTGGATTCGAACCAGCGACCAAGCGGTTAACAGCCGCCTACTCTACCGCTGAGCTAATCCGGAACGCGTAGAATGGATGGTGCGGATGAAAGGACTTGAACCTTCATGCCGTGAGGCGCCAGATCCTAAGTCTGGTGTGTCTGCCAATTTCACCACATCCGCAAAAAAGAAAACGCATATTATCTAAATAGCTCTTAATATGAGCTTAATATGGTACGCCCAAGAGGATTCGAACCTCTGACCTACGGCTTAGAAGGCCGTTGCTCTATCCTACTGAGCTATGAGCGCAAATTATCGAATCAGTGGTACGCTCGAAAGGAGTCGAACCTTCAACCTACAGATCCGAAGTCTGTTGCTCTATCCAATTGAGCTACGAGCGCATAAAGTGGGGTGAGTTGTGGGAATCGAACCCACGACCCTCAGGACCACAATCTGATGCTCTAACCTACTGAGCTAAACTCACCACAATGGTCGGAGCGAAAGGATTCGAACCTTCGACCCTCTGGTCCCAAACCAGATGCGCTACCAGCCTGCGCTACGCTCCGAAGATTTTCATGGATTGAATGAAAAACGTATTATATATATTTTTTCTTAAATTCCGCTTTTTATGGCTCTAAATTTAATGAAATTTAGCAAGTCTCATCTGTTTTTCTAAATTTTTCAATAAAATTCGCATCAGTGCCAGCCCCTTCGTGCGGTGCGAAATTTCAAATTTCACCGCAGCGGGTAGCTCCCCGATCGTGCGGTCAAATCCGCGCGGAATAAACATAAAATCGTATCCGAAGCCGTTTTGCCCGCGCTGCTGCGTTATCGCCGTGCCGTGCATAAAGCCGTGCGTACAAAACTCGCCCAGATCGCATTTTAGCGCGATCGCCGCGGTGTAATGCGCAGGGCTCTCCTCTAGCCCCAGCGCGCGTAGGCTAGCGGCTAATTTTTCGCGATTGCTCGCATCCGTTGCACCCGCTCCACTAAAGCGCGCCGAAAATATCCCCGGAGCCCCGCCCAGCGCGTCCACGCAGATACCGCTATCATCGCTTAGCACGAAAAATTCGCTCTGTAAATTTTTACTTTTTAGCGCCTCATGCACTGCGCGAACTTTAATAAGCGCGTTTTGTTTGAAGCTCGTGCCGCACTCGTCGATCTCAAAAGGCTGAAGTACCTCGCCGAGCGCACACACGTCGTATCCCGTGAAAAATTCTTTTATCTCTTTTACTTTATTTTTATTGCTCGTCGCAAGTAAAATTTTCATCCTCGCTCCTTAAATTTAAGCCGCCATTTTACCCAAAATCAAAGAATTCGTTACGATTTTTGGCTATAATCGACGCAAATTTCATATTATTTGAGGTCTAAGATTATGCTAAAAAGCGTCCTTCCGCTTAGTTTTATCATCGCTACGAGGTTTTTTGGATTATTTATTTTGCTGCCCGTGCTTAGCCTGTATGCATTGAGCTTGCACGGCGCAAACGAAAGCCTAGTAGGGCTACTTTTTGGAATTTACGCGATTATGCAAGTGATTTTGCAAACGCCATTTGGAGTGTTAAGCGATAAGATCGGACGTAAAAAAACCCTTGCGATAGGGCTGGCGCTTTTTATCGTGGGCGCTTGCGTTTGCGCGGCGAGCGAGAGCATTTATGCGATGATTTTTGGGCGCTTTTTGCAAGGCTGCGGTGCTGTAGGAGCCGTAGCTACCGCACTAATTAGCGATTTTACGCGAGAGGAAGAGCGCGGTAAGGCGATGGCGGTAATGGGCGCGATGATAGGCGTGAGCTTTGGCGTAGCAATGATTTTAAGTCCGCTTTTAAGCGCCAAATTTGGACTTGCCAGCCTATTTCATCTAAGTTCGGCGCTTACGCTTTTATGTTTGATGCTGCTTTTTTTCGTAGTACCTACCGAACCGCATATCCGCTCCCTGCGCCAAAAGGTCCCGCTCGGCTCACTTTTGAGCGATAAAAATTTAATGCTTATGAATTTAACGAATTTTTTTCAAAAAGCTTTCATGACGGCAGCATTTTTTCTAATTCCAATTTTGCTCGTGCAAAAATTCGGACTTTCCAAAAGTGATTTGACCAAAATTTATGCTCTAGGCGCTATTTTCGGCTTTACCGCGATGGGCGCGAGCGGTGCTTTAGGCGAAAAGCGCGCGCTAGCTAAGCAAATTCTACTTATCGGCATTTGCTTTTTCATCGCTTCGTATTTGATTTTTGCGTTTGCTAGCGGGGCGAGCGCTTTCGTGGTGGGCGTGATGCTCTTTTTCGTGGGATTTAACGCGCATGAGCCCATTATGCAAAGCCTTGCGTCCAAATTTGCCAAAGTCGCTCAAAAAGGCGCCGCGCTTGGGATTTTTAATTCGTTCGGATTTTTTGGCAGTTTTTTGGGCGGGCTATGCGGCGGCGCACTTTTTGGCAAAATCGGCATCGAAGCGCTAGGCATTGGCGTCGCGGTTTTGGGCGTGATCTGGCTTGTGCTACTTTCTAGGCTGAGCGATCCGAAACTTTTTAAGAATTTATACTTTCCTAAAGGCGGCGATTTTTCCGCACTACAGGGCGTCAAGGGCATTATTGAAATTTACGAGACCGATGGCGAACTCGTTGTGAAATTTAACTCGAAACTGATAAATGAAGATCAAATTTATAAAATTGTAGGAGGCAAATGATGGAATTTGAAAAATTTGAAAGCGCGATGGAGCGCTTCGCAAGCACGGTGCAAAAGTCCTCGCGCATCGAAAAAGTCGCGATCACACAGGCGCTAGGGCGTATTTTGGCAGGCGACGTCGCGGCGCCTTTTAGCACTCCGCGCCGCCCGACCGCCGCGATGGACGGCTACGCGCTAAAGGGCGCGGATCTGAGCGAGGGAGCGAAATTTAAGATCGTCGGCACGACGCCTGCAGGCAAGATGCCTAGCGCCGCGGCAAAGGCGGGCGAGTGCGTCAAAACCTTCACGGGCGGGCTCATGTGCGAGGGCAGCGACACGCTTCTGCCGATTGAAAACGTGCAGGTACAAGGCAGCGAGATTGTCGTCACAAAGCCTGTCGCGGCGGGCTTTGCCGTGCGCGCGGCAGGCGAGAGCTACCGCGAGGGCGAGCTTTTACTTCGTAGCGGCACGAAGCTTGGCTTTTCGCAGATCGCGCTGCTAGCCGAGCTAGGGCTATTTCACATAAGCGTATTCGTCCGCCCAAAAGTAGCGATCCTAGCTACTGGCAGCGAGATCAAGGATCTCGGCGAAAGGCTCGAAAACGACGCTCAAATTTACAGCTCCAACCACATCGCGCTTGCAAATTTAGTAACACAGCTAGGCTGCGAAGCGATGATAATGCCTCTAGTGCGCGATGACGAAAAAGAGCTGGAAGGCGCGATCTTATCGGCTTTACAGAGTGCCGACATACTTCTAACCAGCGGCGGAGTGAGCGTCGGAGACTATGACTTCGTGCAAAGCACGATGCAATCAAAATTTGAACTATTCGTAAAGGG
>CAURFS010000004.1:0-21490 GCA_963523845.1 uncultured Campylobacter sp.
CAGCGACTTTGCGTTGCCGCCGCATAAGAACCTGAAGCTCGCACTGTTTTTAAATTTAAAATTTGCGTCACCTGCGGGCTCAGAATTTGTGCTGCCTTTAAATTTTAAATCCGCGTATGTGTTCCTAGGCCTCAAATTTACACACGCATTTTTGAGCCCAAAATTCCTAACGCCCGCTAACGCGGTGCCTAAAATTTTATTATCCGTCATGACGCCATAAATTTTATCGCCATGTGCGGCGCTGTAAAATTCGGCGTAGTATTTTACGCTACGAATTTTGCTGCATCTAGCCGCGCAAAATTTGCTCGCAAGTAGCGCACCGCAAATCTTGCCTCTTAAAAAGGCGTTGTAAATTTTACCCATGCGAGCGCAGGATTTCGCCGCATAAAATTCTAAAAATTTCGCCGCCGAAACAAGCCTTTCGTGCCGAAGTTTCGCGGCGCAAGCTCGCATATCTGCGCTCTCACACATAGATATATTCGCTCATCAGCGGCTGCAGCCCGCCTGCGCGGATCGCCTCGCAGACTTCGCTTACGCTGCGCGCATCGCTGATCTCGAACTGCTCGTCGCCCCTCTGCTCGCTGTGCCCGCCGATACCCACGCTCACGCCTGCCGAAATTTTACTTGCCGCGATCCTAATCGCGTTGTCGCGGAAGCCCGCCCTCTCGCGCGTGGAGATCGTGATCTGCGCACTTGGCAGCAGCAGCCGATACGCGCACATGACCTGCAGCAGCTCGCGCTCGCCGACGTCCTTCGGGTTTATTTTATCGTTGTTGATGATCGGACGCAGGCGCGGCACCGAAAAGGCAATCTCGGCGCGTGGGTACTTGCGCTGAAGCAGCCACGCGTGCACGCCCGTGGCAAAGGCATCGCGGCGGAAGTCCCCAAGCCCCAAAAGCGCCGCAAAGCCCACGCCGCGCATACCGCCTCTGATCGCGCGCTCTTGAGCTGCGAAGCGATACGCAAAAACGCGCTTGTTGCCCGCAAGATGCAGCTGCGCGTAGCGCGCGGGATTGTAGGTTTCTTGAAAAACGGTGACGAAATCGACGCCGCAAGCGTGCAGATAGGCGTAATCGGCAGAGTTTAGCGGATAAATTTCGACGCCGATTACCTTAAAATACTGCCGCGCGAGCTCGCAGGCGCGCCCGATGTAGCGTACGGGGCTGTTTTTCTCGCTCTCGCCCGTGAGGATTAAAATTTCTTCTAGCCCGCTTGCCGCGATCGCCTCAAACTCCGCCTTTAGCTGCGCCTCATCGAGCCTTGCGCGCGCGTTTTTGTTTTTGCAGTTAAAGCCGCAGTAAACGCATAGTTTGAGATGTAAATCGGCGTGAAAACGGCGATGTTGCTACCGAAATGCGCAGCCTTCTCGCGCGCTGCGGCTTGCGCGATCTGCTCCAAATGCTCGCCCGCCTGCACGCTTAATAGCGCCGCAAAATCGCGCAGACTTCTATTTTCCGCGCCGATCGCCCTTTGCACGTCAGCCTCGCTCGCCTCCTCACAAAAGCCTTCGCGCAGAGCAAGCGTGCGCTCCATCATCTCGCTTCCGATATCCTCCATGCCCGCTAGATAGCCGGTTTTCATCATCTTTAAAATTTTCCTTTTAAATTTTATTAAATTCTACGCGGCACGTTTTTGCGTGTAAATTTATGCGCCGCGAATTTTTCGCCGTTTAGCTTAAGAGCGCATTTTAGCAGGATTTAGGTAAAAAATTGCAAAACGAGGAGCGCCTATTCGTATTTTAAATTTTAGTGATTATTAAAAGATGAAAGAATATACTTTCGTAAAATTTTAAGGAGAAGCGATGAAAAAAATCATTTTAGGTTTAGCCCTGTTGGGCTCTTTGGCTTTTGGCATAACTTTTAGCAAAGAGCAAGTTAAACAATTTGAGCAAAATTGCGAAGCAGGTGATTTTGAGGCTTGCAGTTACGCCGGCGCTCTTTATAAAAATCCGACCTTGTTCGGGGGAAACGCATCCGATAGGGATTATAAAAAAGCACTTTACTACTTTAAAAAGGCTTGCGACGGAAACGATTATGTAGCTTGCTCGGATTTGGGAGCAATGTATCATGGTGGCAAAGGGGTGAAAAAAGATTATAAAAAGGCTGTCGAACTATTCGATAAAGCTTGCGACGGCGGATATGCAGACGGCTGCAACAATTTAGGTTATATGTATGCAAATGGTAAAGGGATTAAAATGGATATGACGCGGGCTATGGGATATGCCAGAAGAGCCTGCGATGCGGGAAGTTGGATGGCGTGCGGGAATTTTGCTTCAGTTCTTGAAGCAGGTGGCGACAGAGCAAGGGCGACACAATACTATCAAAAGGCCTGCGAAATGGGCAAAAAACACCCAGGGTTATTCGGCTACGATAAAGACTCTTTACGAGAATACTGCGATAAATACGACATGCTAAAATAGCCCGCCGATCAATCGGGTGTCTCTCGATCGGGCTTCTTTCAGCCCGATTAATTTTTAAAATTTGATCGCCGAGCCTGCTGCGCGCTACACCGCTGCCAAATTACTTTTCGCCGCAGCGCTTTAAGACGCCTAGCAAAGTGTGGAATTTATCTCGTTTGGCATAGGGCTTGACAATACGCGCCGATTTAACTCACATGGCGCAAAAATCTTGCGCGATATGTATCCGTACAAACCCAAGAAATGCGAATTCGGCGCAAAAAACACGGCTCGCGCAACCAAGCGCGGTTAAAATTTTAATCGCTAGCGCAAAAATCCCGTTAGCGGCGAACTTGCGCTGGCCGTTTTGCAAACGGCGCCGAGCCCCGCCAGATAGGCATCGCGCCCCGCTTGCACGCCGAGCGCAAACGCCCGCGCCATCAGCGCCAGATCCCCGCTCGTGGCGATCGCCGTATTTACCATCACCGCAGCGCAGCCCATCTGCATCGCCTCGCAGGCCTCGCTAGGCGCGCCGAGCCCCGCATCTACGATGATCGGCACGTCGATTTCGCCTAGCAAAATTTCGATCATCCCGCGCATCATCAGCCCGCGATTGGAGCCGATCGGCGCTGCTAGCGGCATCACGGCGGCGGCCCCCGCGCTTACCAGATCGCGAGCTACGCACAGATCGGCGTGCATGTAGGCAAGCGGCACGAAATCCTCGCGCGCCAGGACTTCGCAGGCCTTGATCGTCTCGGCGTTGTCGGGTAGAAGGTATTTGCTGTCGCCTATGATCTCGATCTTTACGAAGTCGCCGCAGCCCAGCTCGCGCGCGAGCCGTGCGATCCGCAGCGCTTCCTCGGCGTTTCGCGCGCCGCTGGTATTTGGCAGCAGCGTGATGCCGCGGGGGATGAAATCCAAGATATTGCGGCTCTTGCTTTCGTTTACGCGGCGCAGCGCAAGCGTGACGATCTCGCAGCCCGCGTGCCGCACGCAGGCGTCGATCATCGCGTGATCGAACTTGCCGGAGCCCATTATCAGGCGCGAGCTAAACTCCTTGCCGCCTAAGATCAGTTTATCGTCCATTCTATCCTCTTTAGTTTAAATTTTGTTTTTACATACAGCGCAGATAGCGCAATATCGGCACTCGCGCATTATACACGGCGCGAAATTGCAGCACAGATTGTGCGCCTTGTTTCTATCGCTATTTTAACGCGCCGCACGGGCCGCATCGAAATCTAAAATTTTCCGTCAAATTTTATCTCGCAGACAGACGGCGCAAAATTTCAAAGCGCTGTTTAAAATTTTGCGGCGGAGCGCAGTTTTAAATTTATGCGGCGCGGCTAGATTTACGCGGCGCGCAATAAATTTTACATCGTCTTTAAAACACGCTGTATGCCGCCGAAACGCTCTTTGCTTCTCAAAAACAATCGCGCAAAGCTAAATTTAGCGGCAATGTACAAAGGCGCGTAAATTAGAAATGCAGGCGCGCGATGAGCGGTCAGGCCTAGCCCTCCTCGCCCAAAATCAGCCTAAGCGCGACATTTGCCTGATGTGCGGCGCAGATCGCCACGCGCGGGGCGAGCAGCCCCACGCCCTGAGTCGCAGCGCTTTTGCGGTCGCCGCAGACGAAGACGTTTTTGCCGAGCCGCGTCGTGCGGATCTCGTTGGCATCGCCGCTGCCCGCCATGCCGCTAGCGCAGATCAAAAAGCAATCCGTGCCGCCGAATGCGCCAAAAATCATCGCTTTCGCCGCCGCGTCGTCGAAGCACTCGCAAATTATACGCTCGTTTTTTAAAATTTCGGCTACGTTTTGCGCGGTAAGTCGCTCGTTTAAGGTTCGCACGCGCACGAACGGGTTTATACGCGCGATTTTTTCGCGCAGAGCGTCCGTTTTGGGCTTGTAAAGATCGCTGATCTCGTACTGCTGGCGGTTCAGGTTGGTCGGCTCAACGACGTCAAAGTCGATCAAAAAGAGCTCGCCCACGCCCGCGCGCGCAAGCAGGATTGCGACGTTGGAGCCGAGCCCGCCAAGCCCGCAGATCGCCACGCGCGAGCCTTGCAGCGCCGCGTTTACGGAAGGAGCGTTGCGAGCAAACATCAGCCCGCGAAGCTCCTGCGGAGATAGCTCCGCACCGCGCGCGAGCAAAAAGAGCTCATCGCCCGCTTTCAGCTCGCAGTTTTGCGCGCTCGCATAGCCGTTTATCACGGCGATCTCGCCGCTAAATTTAACTTCTCGCTTCAGCCCCTCAAGATCGCTCGCGGCCGTTTCGTAAGCTTTGCCGTTTAATTTTATCTGCATTTTGATCCTAAATTTTATCTTTTTGCGCGCCCGAGCCTCGCCGCGCAAGCTTCGATCCTGCGCCTTTTTTGCGTCACGCAAAGCCGCAAATTTTAACGATTTTACGAGCTGTAGCGCGCATTGCTCGCTTCGCACCAGCGCGATGATCGCTCGCATACAAATCCCGAAACAAGCTCGATCGATAAAATTTTGACGCCGTATCGTGCGCTTTGTTTTGACCGGCCTTAAGCTTTTTAAATTTATCGCGCCGCCCAAATTTAATCGGTGCAAGCCGCTTTTTTACCGTGCGCCGCGCAACAAAGTCGCATTCCCGCTCCTTTTTACGTCGCAGTATTGTAACGCGGCATATCGATAGATCTCCGAATCGATCCGTTAATTTTACGCACTGCGGCGTGCCGCCGAACGCGGAATTTTATGTTTAATATAAATAGATCACGCGGCACATACCGTGTTTACGAGCTAATTTAGCGCGCTCGCGAGGTAAAATTTGCGCGTCGGGTGCCGTTGCCTAGCGCGACGAAGCGAAATTTTAAAGCCGCGTGCTCAGGCTTTGCAATACCGATACAAAATTTTAAAACTTCTGCGTTTCGCCGCCGTGCTCAATTCGCTTACAAAATTTAAAAGCTCGCCGCAGGCACCAGGCTACCGCGGCTTCCTCATAAATTTAAAAACCCAAACGCGCTATGTCTCCGCGCCGCCCTATCGTTTAAAATTTTAACGAGGCAATGCAAATTTTAAATCCCAGCCGCCGTGTCGTCGTACCGCTTAAAATTTAGCGGCCTCCGCGCGGATTTAAACCTCAGCCGCTATAATTTTAAAATAACTCAAAGCTCCGATCTCAGCCGCCGCCTACGAACTCGACGATTTCATATTTTTTGCCGCTTGAGATCTGCGTGCGCTCCCACGCCTCTTTTTTTAAAATTTCGCCGTCGCGCTCGAGCGCTACTAGGCGCAGATCATGTCCGCGCGAGCGCAAAAACTCGCTCACGCTCATATCCTGCGCGAGCTGCAGAGGCTCGCCGTTTACGCAGATCTCAATCATCGCTCGCCCCCAAGCTCTCGCGATACTCCTCGTAAGTTCCCCTAAAATCGACGATTTCACCGTCTCCTTTGAGGTGTAAAATTCTATGTGCAAACGCGTCGATGAGCTCGCGGTCGTGGCTCACGCAGATCGCACATCCCGTGAAATTATACAGCGCTTCGCCAAGCGCAATGATCGCTTCCAGATCAAGGTGGTTGTTAGGCTCATCGAGCACCAGCAGGTTCGGGCGTTGCAGCATTAGCTTGCTTAGCATCACGCGGTGCTTCTCGCCGCCGCTTAGGCTGCCCACGCTTTTTTCTTGCTCTGCGCCGCTAAAAAGCATGCGCCCAAGGCATTTGCGAATTTCATCCAGATCCCTATTCTGAGGACTTTGTAGATATTCGTAGAGTTTGAGTTCGCCTGAAATTTTATTATTCGTATCCTGCGCGAAGTACCCAGGCTCGATCGTGGCGCCCATGTGAACCTTGCCTCTAAGAGGCGCGAGCTCGCCCATGATGATCTTGCAAAGCGTGCTTTTGCCCACGCCGTTTCGCCCGATGATGCCGATCTTATCGCCGTGAGCGAGTTTGAGATTGAAATTTTTTAAAATTTTAATCTCGCCGAAGCTCATATCCACGCCGCTTAGCTCTAAAATTTCATTACCGATCTCGCGCGCGGGCTTAAATAAAATACTAGGCTCTCTGCGCGAAGAGGTCGCAAGCTCGCTAAGATCGAGCTTGTCGAGCTGTTTTTGGCGGCTCGTTGCCTGCTTGGCTTTGCTTGCATTGGCGCTGAAGCGAGCGATAAATTTTTCAAGCTCCGCCTTCTCTTTGAGCTTTTTCTCGCGCTCGAACTGCGCCTGTTTGAGGGTGAGATTGGACGCGATGAACCAGTCGTCGTAATTGCCGCTAAATTCGCGCACCCGCCTAAAATCTACGTCGAGGATGTCCGTGCAGACGCGGTTTAAGAAGTGGCGGTCGTGGCTGATGACTACGAGCGTGCCCGCGTGGCGATTTAGCTCAAACTCAAGCCACGAAATGGCGTCGATATCGAGGTTGTTCGTAGGCTCGTCCAAAAACAGCACGTCGGGGCGTGGGAAGAGCACCTGCGCGAGAAGGACCTTAAATTTATCGCTCGTCTCGATCTCGCTCATCTTTTTATCGAAGTCGTTCAGCCCCAGCGAACTTAAAATTTTCTCGATCCGCGTTTCGTACTCGTAGGCGGGATCCTCCTCGGCGCAGATCATCTCAAGCTCGCCTAGGCGCTCGTTTATCTCGTCATTAAACTCGCCCGCTTCGTAAAGCTGCGTCTTTTCGCGCACGGCGTCATAGAGGCGCTTGTTGCCGTAAAGCACGGCGTCTTTGACGCTGAAGCTTTCAAAGGCGAATTGATCCTGCCCCAAAACGCCGATTTTAAGCCCGTTTTGTATTAAAATTTCGCCGCTGCTTGCTTCGATCTGCCCGCTTAAAATTTTAAGTAGCGTCGATTTGCCCGCGCCGTTTGCGCCGATGAGGCCGTAGCGCCTGCCCTTATCGAGACTCAAATTTACGTTTTCAAAAAGTAGCTGTTTACCGAAGCGCATCGTTAGATCTTTGATTTCAACCATATTTTTCCTTTTAAATTTCTCTTTGCATTGCTTTGCGCGCGGGCTTCTGCCGGGTTTTGCGCGCAAATTTCATCTCGCGGTTTATTGCGGCTTTTGCGCCGCGCGGAGCTGCGATAAATTTCTCCTATTGTAGCTTAAAATTCTGAAATTTCGCCGAAGAAGCGCGAGCGGGCGCGGTTAAATTTAAACCGCTAGAGCAATTTAAATTTTAGCCGCTGTAATCGCTATCGCGAGTGATGATGAGCGTGTAGTTCGGATACGCCGCGCGCACCTGCTTGCAGACCGCGCGAAACGTCGCCTCCATATCGGGCGCTGCGAAATCGACGATAACGTCGAAGCTAATCGAGCGCTTTTCCTCATCGAGATAAAATCCATGTATCTGCGAGACAAACTCATGCGAAAACGCCATCTGCTTGATATGCTCGTAGATCTCGGCGGCGCGCGGATCGTTCCTGTTAAACGCGTAAATTCCTACGGTGTCTAGGATGATATTAAATTTCGCAAAAACGGCGTTTTGGATGCGGCGCGTAAGAGCGTCGATCTGCGCTGCGGTCGTGTTCTCTGCGACTTCGATGTGGATGCTGCCGACCATCTTATCGGGTCCGTAGTCATGAAACATCAGATCGTACGCACCGATGACGCCCTCGAAACCGCGCACGACGTCGTAAATTTCATTCGTAAGCTCCAAGCTCGGACGTGAGCCCAAAAGCTTGCTGATCGTATCGCGTAGAATTTCATACGCCGTTTTGATTAGAAGCGCCGAAATTATCGCGCCCAGATACGCTTCCAAGCTCAGTCCGAAAATAAGCGAAATAAAAGCCGCTACGAGAGTGGCTAGCGATACGAGCGCGTCGTATTTGGCGTCCACGCCGCTTGCGATGAGCGAGTCGGAATTTACGCGCTCGCCCGTCTTTTGCGTGTAGAGCCCCAGGCTAAATTTCGCCGCGACCGCCACGGCGATGATGACGAGCGAAACCGCATTATAATTCGCCGCTTGCGGATGAATGATCTTTTTGATCGATTCAACGAGCGAGACGCCGCCGGTGTATAGGATGATGACGGCGATTACGATCGCGCTTAGATACTCGATCCTGCCGTGCCCGAAGGGGTGCGCGCGATCGGGCTGCTTGCTAGCAAGATGCACGCCCACGATCGTAATGACGGACGAAAGCGCGTCGCTTAGGTTATTTACGGCATCAAGCACGATCGCAATCGAGCCTGAGATCAGCCCTACGACGCCCTTAAATGCCGCTAAAATTACATTTGAAACGATACCGATCGCACCGGTGCGAACGATGATTTTATCTCTGCTATACGCCGCTTGAGGCACTTCCATTATCTCTCCTTTGAAATTTTATTCCAAGCCGCAATCTTTGCGCGTATAGGTCAGATCGGCGATTTTTTCGCCGCTTTGCAGAAATTCTCGTACGCCTATGCGATTTAGACCGCCCGCTTTCATCATCGCGCAGACATCCTTTTGCCTGTTGGCGCGCAAAATGCTCTCAAAATTTTGCTTGATCTTGGGATCTACTTTGTCCCAAATTTCATTTTTTAGAATCGTGGGAATTACAAATTTATCGCCCTCGCATGTAGCCGCGCTCAACTCTATATTTTTAGTCGTGGGGTGGCTGTGCCCATTTACGGCGTCCGCCAAAGCCTTGCAGCGCTCGGCATCTCCCGCAAACGCTGCGCTGCAGATAAATACGCCGAACAGGGCGAGTATAAATTTTTTCATTTTTATCTCCTTATTTGATTTGAAATCTATCATATTAAAATTTTAAATTCAATCTATTTTTAAAATTTAAGAATCCTCTGCGCGGCAAAAATCCGCTAGCCGCCAAAATTACTTGCGTTAAAATAGCGGCATAAATTCCATAAATTACCGCTAGAGATTTTTAAATCGCGGCAAAAATTCTTTAAATTCCGCGCAAAATTCTATGAGTAGAAATTTTGCGACGGATCGCATGCGCTCGCTCAAAGCGGCGTGCGGCGAGATCGTCCGTATCTTTTTCAAACTCGCCGTTTAAGTTATAGATTTAACGCAGTTTAAAAAAAGCTCCAGCCAATCCGCGCCCGCCGTTTAAATTTATAAATTTAATGCAGTTCCGCGTTGAGTTTGATCGCGCGCTTGCTAATGCTTGCCGTAATCTGCCCGCTTTGGCTGTTTTGTCGGAAGTGCAGTCCGCTAAGCCCGGCAAGCTCAAGCCCTTTATAAATTTCACGATCGAACGCAAAGCCTGGATTTAGCGCTGCTAGCGCCTCGCGATCCTTTTGCGCGATGAAAACCTTCGTGCCCTCAAGTATCGCGATACCGGCATCCACGATGCAGCGATCACCGAGCGGAATGCCCGTGACGGAGTTTGCGCCCAGCAGGCAGTGCTTGCCGATGCTCACAGCATTGCCGTTGGTGCCGCTTAGCACGCCCAAAATCGACGCACCGCCGCCTATGTCGCTGCCCTCGCCCACGACGACCGAGCTGCTGACGCGCCCCTCGATCATAACGCTGCCGGTCGTGCCTGCGTTGAAATTCACATACGCAGCGCCCGGCATCACGGTCGTACCTGCGGCGATATGCGCACCCAAACGCACTTTCGCATCGTCTAAAATCCGAACGTTTTGCGGCGGCACGACGTGGCTTAGATAGCGCGGAAATTTATCGACGCTGATGATGCGCGGATAGCGGCCTTGCATTTTTAAAGAAATTTCGTTTTCACGCAGCCACCAAAGCTCGATCGGGCGAGCGTTTTCGTCCCATGCGACATTCGGAAGCACGCTAAATGCGCCGTCTAGATTGAGCGTGCGCGGCTCGCAGAGATTTAGCGAAAGCGCATAAAGCTTAAGATAGACGCTCTCGACGCTTTTTGGCGCGGCATCCTCAAAGATAAAACTAGCGCAAAAGCTCGCGTGCTCGTCCGATTTCATTGCCTCTTTAACCGCAAGCAGCACCTGCAGATTTTTGTGCGCGCCCTCTTTGGCGTCTGGCTGTAGAAATTTTAAAGCCTCGATCGCCTTTTTTAGGGCTTTGTGCGTTAGCGGAAGGACGCACTCGCTATCGCTAAAATCCACGACCTCGCCGCATTCGGTTAGAGCATGGATTAGCACTGCTGCGCTTACTAGCCCGTCTTTAAAATTTACGTGCGCGTAATCCACGCTTAGGCTTTTGTGCCCCTCTGCGCGCCCCTTAAATACGCGCCCGATCGCCCACATGATCGGATCGCGGTAGCCCTTGGCTGCTCGCACGCCCTGTATAAGCTCATTCAATTCCTCTATCGTTTTAAATTCTTTAGACATTCTTACTCCTAAAATTAATTAAAAATATCGTTTATTTTACCGCCTTTTAAGCACTTTTCACGATCGATTTCGATTTGTTTTTTGAGCTCGGCGTCCTTGGCAAACACGCTTTCATCCACCAAAGTACTCGGCAAATTTATCATAATCGCGTCGTGAGAGCCGCTAAAACCGCTTAAATTTTGTCCAAAATCTTTTTTAATGAGCTCGTTTTTGCTACTTATATCTCCGCCATCGCAGTGAAAGTCCGATCCGCCGCCAACACAATCGCATCTTATTTTGGTATTATCATCGTATACACGATTCACCAAATAAACGTTTTCTTTCAAATTTATACTGCTTATCGGATTAAAAACGAGTACGGCTAGAATTTTATTATTATGCGGATTTGACACCTCCCAGCGTACGGCACGATATGAACTTAGCATCACTACAAGCGGCTTTTTCGATTTTTCTAGCGCGACTACTACTTTATTATCATTCGCATCACTTTCGTAAATGGCAGCTAGCCATATATCGAAATTTTGACCTTTTAGCTTAGCAGCTACCTCGCTTTGTTTATAAAAATTTGGCTCATCCTTAAAATCCACCAAAAGGCTAGTGGTATGCCAATTGTTGGCGAACCAAACCTCGATCTTGTGGCGCCCTTTACTAAATTTATGTACGACGGCTTTGTTTCTAGCATTTTCGGAGTCGTATATCTGCTCGCCGTCTATCGCAATACGTAAATTCGCCCAACTAAAATCCGCCAAAATCATCTGTTGCACATCCTGCTTGAAGTCGAAATTCCCGACCCAGTAGGCGATAAATTTTTCGGAAGGTATTTTGTGGAACTTGTCGTAAGCGAAATTTAAATTTATATTTTCGACCGTTTCCGAGAAAACGACGGTTTTCGGATCGTCTTTATTTAAGTAAAAAGCCAAAAACTTATCCGCCGGAATCTGCTTGCCCGCTATGATCTCACTCGCCCATTTTTGTGTGTCGTTAGCGTTTGCACAAGCAAGAAATACGCAAAAAGCCAGTAAAAATACTCTTAAAATTTTCATTTTTTCCTCCAAATTTTAAATTTTATCCTACCTAAACACATCATCCATCGGAGTGCTTTCGCATTTCTTGCGGTCCGCTTCTACCGAGAGTAGGCGAGCTTTGCTTTCGTCTAAAATTTTTGGAGTAATAACAAGCCCCGGTAGGTCTAAGGAATTTACGGCGTGCTTGCCGGCAAACGCCCCTAGGCCTCTGCCAAATATCCCGTTTACGCGCCCGTTCATATCATAAATCTCGCTGCCATCGCAGTGAAAGACATTGCCCGAGATGCACTCGCATTTAAGCCCATCCGCAGCCTCCGTGTATCTGTAGTCCTCGACGTAAAGCGCACCGCTTACGCCACGGACACTACTTATGGGGTTGTAAATTAACACGGCTAGAATTTCGTTATTTTGCGGATTTGAGATCTCCCACTCCACGGCGCGATATGAGCTAAGCAGCAGCACGATAGGCTTATCGGATTTGGCTAAATTTAGCTTGACGCGATTATTCATCTGCGCGCTTTCATAGATCGCGCCCAGCCAAAGGTCGTAGTCCTTATCCGCAGGGATCTTGGCTACGGCGTCCTTTTGACGATAAAAGGGCTCTACATCTTTAAAATCCACGAAAAGCTCGCTGGAATGCGCGTCATTTAAAAACCACGCTTCGATCTTGTGCTTGCCCTTACTAAATTTATACGTAAGCGGGCGCTTTTGATTGCTAGATGTTCCGCCTAGCACGTCCGTGCCGTCCACGGCGATTACCAGCGTAGACCAGCCGTAATCTCCTAGCACCATCTTTTCGATATCGGCGTCAAAATTAAACTCGCCGACCCAATACGCCATAAGATTTGGAGACGGAATTTCATGGAATGAATTTCCTTCGTAATTGACGCTGATGCGATCGACGTTTTCAGAGAAAACCACTTTCTTAGGCTCATCTTTATTCAGATAAAACGCCAAAAACTTATCCTGCGGGATCTGCGCGTCCGCGGTAATCTCTTTCGCCCATTTTTGCATATTGCTCTCTTGCGCGAACGCCGCAAATGCAAACACCAAAATAATCAAAAACCTCATTACCGACCTTTCTTATTTCGTATAAAAGTAAAATCCCTAAACCTAAAAGCCCTAGGCTTAGGGGTTTTGCCGCTTTAGCTTCCACAGCCTATACGAATTAAATTTCAGCTGCTTAAATTTCAGTTGCGCGAGAAATTTACTTTCGCAATCACTACAGATAAAATTCCATCCCGAATAAACTCTACAGAGGCTTTCGCGGATAAATTCCACTGCCATAAAGCCCGGCGAAATAAAATTTAAACTAGCGCAATACTGCAGCTACCGCTAAAAAAGCTAGGCGCGATAAAATTTCAAGCCAGAAATTCATCGCTAAAGCCCCATCTTAAAATTTTAAAACAAAGTTTTAGCGATAAAATTTTGCATTTTAAAATTCCGCGGCAAAGCTTTATGCTTAAAATTCTGCATTTAAAACTCCAAAGCGGAATTCTAAAGCAAATTTTACCTCGCTGAATTGTCCGTTTGGAATTTAATTTTCGCCGTAAAATTCTGCGCTTATAATTTTATCTGAACCCTCACGCAACGGAGATTGGTAAAATTTTAGCTCGAAATTTCAAACTACAAAATTTCGTCTGCCCAAATTTTGTGAGCGCTATAAATTTCTCAAAATCAAAGCGGAATTTTAAGCTTAAAATTTAGTATAAAAACTCGCGCTACGAAACTCCGCACGAAATTCTATACACAAAAATTTTACTGACGCCGTAAAATTACTTCAAAATTTCGTGGCGAAATTTTAACGCAGAATTCCAAGCCGCGAAACCCGCATGAAATTTTGCCCGTCAAATTTACGGGCAAAATTCTATGACGGATTTGTATACCGAAATTTTGCGAGCATTATAAAATTTGCAGCGAAATTAGGCGTGAAATTTCAAACTATGAAATTCCGCGCCAAATTCTAATCTGCAAAATTCACGAGAAATTCCACGCGAAATTTAACGCCGCACCCGCCAAAGCCCTAATTCGAGCAGGCGCTCTTGCCGTCCATCACCGGCTGGATCGCGGAGTTGTCCGTCAGCTCCTCGCGGTCGATCTTCTCGATCTTTTCCCACAGCTTGCGCGCGGCATCTTCGTAGCGCTTCGCACTTAAAGAATCTGGCGCGTAGAAGCTTACCGGCTTGCCGCTGTCGCCGCCCTCGCGGATAGCTATCTCGATCGGGATCTCACCGATTACTTCGGTGTTGTATCGCTGCGCCAGCTTTTGCGCGCCGCCGCGACCGAAGATATCGTACTCCTTGCCGTTATCGGGGCAGATGAAGCCGCTCATATTCTCGATAAGGCCTGCGATCGGGATGTGGAGCTTTTCGAACATATCAAGCCCGCGCGCGCTGTCGTCTAGCGCGACCGTCTGCGGCGTCGTAACGCACACGCCCGCCGTCACCGGCACGCTCTGAGCGAGTGTAAGCTGCGCGTCGCCCGTACCCGGAGGCATATCCAAAAACAGCACGTCCAGATCGCTCCACGCCACGTCTTTTAGCAGCTGCTCGATCGCCTTCATTATCATCGAGCCGCGCCAGATGAGGCTCGCGCCCTCTTCCATCAGCACGCCCATGCTCATCATCTCCACGCCGTGGCTTAAGATCGGCTTTAGCTTCTGCCCCACGACGCTTGCTTGCGTCTTATCCTCGCCTAGCATTCGCGGCAAATTCGGCCCATAAATATCGGCATCCAAAATCCCCACTCTCTTGCCGAGCTTTGCCGTGCTGATAGCTAAATTTAGCGTCGTCGTGCTCTTGCCTACGCCACCCTTGCCGCTGCTGATCATCACGAAATGCTTGATCTGCGGCGCGATATTTTTGCCGCTGCGAGAGTTGCTCTTTTCCTCGGCGATCTTGGGCTGTTTGATTAAAATTTCCACGTCCGCGCCGAGCGCCTTTTGCACCGCCGATCTGAGCTCTGCGGCGATCTCAGGCTTGGCGCTCGGGATTTCGATCCCTACGAAAATTCTATCGCCGATCTCGACCTCTTTTACAAATCCAAAATCCACGATGCTTTTAGAAAAGCCCGGATAGATCACGCTTTTAAGCAAATTTAAGACTTCGTCTTTACTCATTCTTTCTCCTTATTTTCGGTTAAATTTCTACTGATTTTATATGCGCAAAATTTCGGCCCGCACATCGAGCAAAACTCCGCGCCTTTGTAAATTTCATCGCCCAGGCTCTCATCATGCAGCTCGCGCGCATGATCTGGATCGAAGCTAAGCTCAAACTGCCTGTTCCAATCAAAACCATACCTCGCATCGCTCATCGCGTGATCGCGCTCTATCGCGCCCGCTTTGCCTAGCGCGACGTCTGCGGCGTGAGCGGCGATTTTATGCGCGATGATGCCCTCTCTAACGTCGCTTGCATTGGGAAGCCCCAGATGCTCCTTCGGCGTTACGTAGCAGAGCATGCTTGCGCCGCAATACGCCGCCATCGTCCCGCCGATAGCCGAGCTGATATGATCATAGCCCGCGCCGATGTCGGTCGGAAGCGGCCCCAGCACGTAAAACGGCGCGTCGCGGCAGAGCTTGCGCTCTAGCTGCATATTAAGCTCGATCTCGTTAAACGGGATGTGTCCCGGCCCCTCGATCATCACCTGTACGTTTTTTTCATTCGCGCGCAGGGCTAGCTCGCCTAAAATTTCAAGCTCGCTAAGCTGCGCCCTATCGGTCGCGTCGTATAAGCAGCCGGGGCGCAAGCCGTCTCCCAGAGATAGCGATACGTCGTAGGCGGCGCAGATATCGCAAATTTCATCAAACGCTTCGTAGAATGGGTTTTGCTTGTGAAATTTCATCATCAACGACGCTATCAGCGAGCCGCCCCTGCTTACGATACCCATCTTGCGACGGGACAGCAGCGGCATAAACTCGAGCTTAAAGCCCGCGTGGATCGTGAAATAATCCACTCCCTGCCGCGCCTGTTTCTCGATCGTACTAAGAATAGCGCTCGTTTTTAAATTTTTAATATCGCCCAACTCATGAATCATCTGATAGATCGGCACCGTGCCTATGGGTACGGGCGAGCGCTCGATTATCGCGGCGCGGATCTCGTCCAAATCGCCGCCCGTGCTTAGATCCATCACCGTATCGGCGCCGTACTTTAAGCAAGCTTCAAGCTTTTCCAGCTCGCCCTCGATATCGCTCGTCGTGCCCGAGGAGCCGATGTTTGCATTGATCTTACACCGCAGCGCGCGCCCGATACCGACGGGCTTTAAGCTTTTGTGATTAACGTTTGCGGGGATGATCGCTTTTCCTTGCGCGATCAGATCGCACAAGGCCCGCGCGTCCATGCGCTCACTTTGCGCGACCTCTCTCATCTGCGGCGTCACTTCGCCTCTTTTTGCAAAATAGATCTGCGTTACGCAGCTTTCGGTCATTTTCGCCTCGCTTACTTAAAAATGCGCGTATAATATAACAAATTTCATTAATCCTTACTTTTCTTTTGCCGTTTATTTTCGTAACGCAGGCTGAAATTTCGCCGCCGCGCCGCGTAAATTTACGCCTAAAATTAAGATATTTTAGCGCGCAAGCCGCGATTAATTTTGCTTTCATTTTTAATACGTATAATTTCGTAACAAAATTTCAAGGATAAAATTTGAAAGATATATCGCTGATTTTGCTCGCCGCGGGCGATTCGAGCAGGTTTGAGCTCCCTGTCAAAAAGCAGTGGTTACGCGTGGGCGAGCTGCCGCTTTGGCAATACGTCGCGCAAAATATCGCGCGGGCACGCCCATTTAAAAAAATCATAATCGCCGTAAACGAGGAGGACGTGAGCTATTGCGAGCGCCTCTATGCGTGCAGCTTAGCCTCGGCGCGCGGCGAAAGCGCGGAGTACGACACGAGCGAGTATAAATTTCAAAGAAAGCAGGGCGGGATCGAATGCAACGCAGATGAATGCGACTCTGCAAATTTAAAATTTCACTTCGCCCCAGGTGGCGCAAATCGCCAAAGCTCGCTAAAAAACGCGCTGCAGCTCGTAGAGAGCGAGCTCGTGCTCGTAAGCGACGTGGCGCGCGCGCAAATTTCGCCCGAGCTGATCTCCTCGCTGATACGAAATTTAGGCAGCGCGGACTGTATCAGCCCCTATCTTGGCGTAAATGATACGACCTATCTCGGCGAGCGCATTGTGGAGCGAGAGGAGCTACGCCTCATCCAAACGCCGCAGCTTTCGCGCACGGCGCTGCTTAAAAAGGCGCTTGAGGGAAGCCAAATTTTTACCGATGACAGCGCGGCGATCCGCAGCGCGGGCGGTCGGTTGAAGTTTATAAAAGGCGAAGCGGGCGCGCTTAAGATCACGCGCGTAAGCGATCTGGCGGCGCTAAATTTAAAACCATGCTCGCGCGATATTTTTTGCGGTACGGGTTACGACGTGCATGCGCTTGAAAAAGGCGCGGGCATCGTGCTTGGCGGCGTGCAAATTCCATGCGAGTTCGCGCTGATCGCGCACAGCGACGGTGACGTAGCGATCCACGCCCTAATCGACGCTATTTGCGGCGCAGCGATGCTGGGCGACATCGGCGAGCTCTTCCCAGACAGCGACGTCAAATTTAAAGGCGCGGACAGCAAGGAGCTGTTACGAAAGGTAATGCGGCGCATTAGAGGCTACGGTTATGAGCTCGTAAATGCCGATATTACGATCATCGCGCAGCGCCCGAAGATCGGAGCTTACAAAGCACAGATACAAGAGGTTTTAAGCGAAATTTTAAACTGCGCGCGCGTCAATGTCAAAGCGACCACGACCGAAGGGCTGGGATTTACGGGCAGAAGCGAAGGTATCGCCGCGCAGGCTGCGGTAAGTTTGAAATTTTACGACTGGCAAAAGTACGCAGCAAAGGCGCAGGACGTATGAAAATTTTAATAATCGAGAGCGAAAGCTATCTTGCTCAAAGTATCGCAAACAAGCTGGGCGCGCTTGGGCATGAATGCACTAACGCGGCGAGTTTGGCGGCCGCGGCGGGCCTTACGGAGGAGTTTGAGGCGGTGCTGCTCTCTACTAGCTGGAGCGGCGCGAGCTTTTATCCGCTGATCGAGAAATTTAGGCGCTCGATTATAATTTTGATGGTCGCTTACGTCGATAACGAAACGGTGCTAAACCCAGTAAAAGCGGGCGCGACGGATTATATCCAAAAGCCTTTTATGATAGAGGAGCTCATAAAAAAGATCGAGCACTACGCGCAGTTTCGCTCGCTAAAATCACAAAACGAAGCCTACGAAGCGTTGCTTAAAGAGATCTCTCTTTCGTGCGAAATACCGCCCGCGCGTTTAGCGCAGATAAAATTCCCGCTTCTTTTGCGCGGCGATGCGGCAGCGCGAGCTGCGGCGGTATTTAAGATCGCGCTTGCGCTAAAATCGCGCCTTAAAATTCTATCCGCACAAGGCCCTGAGCTGCTAGAACGCGGCGCGGAGATTTTTTACGCACCAGATTTTGATAGCCTAAGCGGCGCACAGAAGGAAAAATTTATAAGCAAAACCAAATCCATGCGCCTAATTGACGGATCCATCGTCGATCAAAAGGGCTTTAACGACGAAATTACGCTTGGCAACAGCAAAGAACGCAGTGAAATTTTAAGCATCGAAGAATACGTAAAGCTCACGATCGTAGCGCACCAAGACGAGTATTTCGACTCCGATCTGGCGGCGGCACTTGGGATTTCTCGAAAATCGCTTTGGGAGAAAAGGAAAAAATATGGCATTGCAAGAAAAAAATAGCCGCGCGCGCTCGGTACGGATCGCAGGCGAGACAGAAATTTCGTGCGATGCGGACAATTTGCACGAAATAAAACCGCTTGAAAGCGAAGGAATTTCAAGTAGCACAAAAATCCTAAACGCCGCAAGAGATTCGAGCGATGCGGCGCTAAATTTAAAGGCAAAGCAAAATTTAAAAGCATCGCAGAACTCAAAAGCAAGACAAAATTCAAAAGCAAAGCGCGATTTAAAAACGGTGCGGAATTTAGAAGCGTCAAGGGTGGGCGATGCTAGTAAGGATGAGGCGCGAGCTAAGGGAGCGGCATGGAATTTAAAGGCAGAGCAAGCTGGAAGCGAGAGCAAAGGCGCAAATAATAGCGCAACGCAAATCCGCAAGATAGTGATCTCGCGCTCCGACCTAAACGTCTTGAGCCTGCTCGCAAACGGCGCTTTCGGCAAGAGCTGCGAGCTACTGCGCCCAAGCAAGCTAAGCGTATGCAGCATAAATTTCGTTTTTTCCTGCGCGGACGCAAAAAAAGGCGATATTTTGGAGCTTTATCTTAGCAAGGACGGCATAGCTGAACGCACCAAAAATTCGCTTAGCGGCGAGAACGGCGCGTATTTGCTAGCTAAAGGATCGCTCAACTTGCAGGATGGAGTTTCTGCTGCGGCGCAAAATGAGCAGAGTTTTGCGAAAAGCGGCACGGATTTCGCGCGCACTGCAAGTGCGCAAAGCGCTATAAACGCCACAAGCGAGGGCTTAGACCATATAGAAAGCCTTGCTGCGAGCTACGATCAAACTTTTACTTGCAGCACAGATGTAAAATCTGCAAACAACGCCGCTTTGGATTCGGAGAAAAGCTCCAGTGAAAATTCTACGGTAAATTCCGCGCAGAGCTTTGCCGAAAATTCCGCACTCAATCGCGTTTGCAGCGCAGATGCAAAATTCGTAGCAAATTCGGCGGGAAATTTTATCTCAAATTCCACCGAAAATTTCATCAAAAATTCCGCTGCAAATCCTGCCTATTGTGAGCTTGTCACGCGCATAGACGTTAGCGACGTTTATGCCCCAAGCGCAAGCGAGGTCGCAGACTCGGTGTTTCAAAACGCATACGCAGAGCAAACTGCGGTGCAGGGGCGCATCACGCTGCTAAAAAATGGTCTTGCAGAGCAAATCGCGCGCATAAAAAAAGTCACAAGCTCGCTTGCCGCGCCTAAAATTTCAGCGTTTTTTACCTGCGCCGATCCGATCCACCGCGTGCATGAGCGGCTGATTAGGCATATGATCGACAAGGCGGATTTCGTGGTGATTTTTTTAACCGGCACGAGCAGCGCGGATGCCCTGCCCTACGAGCTACGCAAAAAAACGCTAAGGTATTTGCTGCAAAATTTTTTGGTCGCGCAACGCGCCATGATGATCGATCTGGGCTCGCTTGCGATTTTTGACAACAAGCCCGCCCTGCAGTGCGCGATCGCAAAAAATTTAGGTATAAACAAAATAATTTTCGGGCAAAATCACGCGAATATGGAGCTATTTTTCGATGGAGGCGGCGTGCATTCGGTGCTGGACGAGTATCAAAAGCGCGGCGACATCGAGATTTTGCTGATGCCCGAATACGTCTATTGCGAGAAGTGTAAGGTGCTAGTAAGCACCAAAAACTGCCCTCACGGCGCTCATCATCACGTGCATTACCGCACGCAAAATCTAAAAGCACTGCTGCGCGCGGGGATTTTGCCACCCGCGATTTTTATGCGCAAAGAGATCTCGGCGATGATTTTAAGCGAGCTTTTTCCCGCGCGGTTTTCAGATCTGCAAAAGCTCTACGACGAGCTTTTTCCAAACAGCGGGATCTTACAGAGCCACGGCGAGAGCGAGTTTTACGAGCAGCTGATGCAGCTGTATCAAACCAGCGCGCTAAAGACGTAGCTCTCGAGGGTGCAACGCAAAAAAATGACGTGGAATTTGCGGAAGCTAGGCAGAGGGTAAAATTTCGCGGTGTTAGAATTTACGGCGGCTAGACGTAAAGTAAAATTTCATAGTGCGGAAAGAAAGGGCTGCGCGGAATTTTGTAGAATAAAGAGCGGCGGGCAGATTTGGCGTAAAATTTTGCGGTACAACGAAGCTAAATTTTTAGAGCATTAGCAGCGGTACGATAAAACGAGCTTTAAATTTTAAAGTCTTGGCTTCGTAGCAAATTTATAACGGCGCAGTAAAATTTTGTGGCGAAGCGGATTTAAAATTTTAAGGTGCGATGGATATGTAAAGCAGCACGGCAAATCTAAATTTTAAGTTTTCGGCAAGCGAACCTAAAATTTTAAAATTAAGCAGTTGCTGCGAGTTACAGCGCAAAACTCGGATGCAGCGCAACGACTGCTCGCCCACGCAAAATGCCGTGCGTTTGCGGACGGGTTTGAAATCTCCACGCAGGCGAGCAAAATTTTAAAATTTTTACGCAAATGAGTAGAAATTTAAAATTCCTACGTTAGTGAGCAAAATTTTGTGGTGAGCGGATAAAATTAATTTCGTGTAGGCGGACAAATTAATTCTACATGCACGAACGAAATTTAAAATTTTCGCACGCGAGCAGATGCCCTAATTAAAATAAGCGGTAAAATTTTAAAAAGCAAAATTTAAAAGGACAATTATGGATAAAATTTTCGTTACATTTTTCGGCGCGGGGCTACTAAAGCCCGCGCCCGGCACCTGGGGCAGCATCGCTGGCTGGATAGTGGGGCTTGCAATCTTGATGCTCGCGGGCGAGGTGACGCTGTTTTTGTGCGCCGGCCTCGTTTTTTTCGTCTCGCTTAAGATCGTAAGCGATTACGAAAGGCGGGTAGGCGCGCACGATAACAGCGAGATCGTAATCGACGAGGTCGTGGGGGTGTGGATCGCGATGTGCGTCGCAGCGCCCGTGGGCGAGATCTTTTCACTGCCGCTACGAGAGCTGATCGCGGGCTTTGAGAGCAGCAGGATATCGATCGTCGCGATGATTTTGGCGCTGCTGTTTTTCAGGGCGTTTGACATCCGCAAGCCCTCGATCATCGGGCGCGTGGATCGCGACGTACCAGGCGGGCTCGGCGTGATGCTGGATGACGTGCTGGCGGGCTTTTTCGCAGGAC
>CAURFS010000005.1:0-21014 GCA_963523845.1 uncultured Campylobacter sp.
ATTGAAATTGAAAGCGGGCTCGAACTAAAAGAGGCCTTGTGGCGCGTAGAGAAAGCTCTGCGACTAGTGACCGACAAGGACGGCAAAATCACATCGAGCGCGACGCTTTACGTGGGCAAACATTCACTTTTAAATTTACTCGATACCAACCAGATCGAAAATATCCAAAACGCCTATGCGCGCGCCAGGACGGAATTTCGCGCGGAGATGCTGGGCGTGCTGGAGGGCTTTTTATCGCAAGAGGACGCCGAGAAAGATCCGGAATACGCGCTATTTAATCAGCTCTACCAAATGGCGATGACTGCGGGCAGAAAGAGCGATATTTTTATCCATGTCCAAGGCATCAGCGAAAACGAGGTCGTGCTGCGCGTCTATCAGCGCTTCGAGCTGGAGAGCGGCGAGACAATCTATTACGCAGGCGGTGAGTTTAGCTACAATCTGGATGAAAATTTCGGCAAAATTTATCGCTACGAAATTTGATTTTGGCGGTACGGCGCAAGATCGGTGCCGCCTCGATCGTAAATATCGCACTGCGCTTCTTTGCTGTAGCGTATAAATTTAAACTCTAAAACACATGGCAAGTTTAAATTTAGGCAAACTTTCTGCGACGATAGAATTCCGCTCGGTTAAAATTTATCATAATTCCAAATTTAAAGCTGCGTGTAAATTTTTATCCCTCGATACGCAAATTTTATCCTACTGTCCGCCGGCGTTCTAGCCCGCTTTGCCCTGCGTCCTTCAAAATTTTTAACCGAGCTCGCATGAAATTTTACTCCTCAGGCACGCAAATTTCGCCGCGCCGCATCGCCTTTACCGTGTAAAAGCCCACGATGCCGATAAAAACGCACAAGATAGCAAAACCGGCCGCTCCTGCAAACAAGAAAAATTTGATCCCGTTAAACTCAAACGCTCGCAAAAACGCGACGCTTGCCGCTGCCGTAGGAAAGGTAAACGCCCACCACGAGAGCGAAAATTTAATCCCAAGAAAGCTTTTAGACGTATAAATGATGAAAAGCACGAAAAATAGCGTAACATAAAGCATGATTTTAGCCGCCGCGTCAAATTCGCCCGTTAGCTTCGTATAGCCTAAAAACGCCATCGCGGGTGGAGCTACCGTGATAAAAAGTGTCGGGATAAATTTAGGCGGCATCAAGGCGCAAAAAATGAGACGATAGAGCAAAATAGCTAAAATTACCGGCCAAAAAAATATCCCGACCGAAAAATAATACCACGCAAACTCGCTAGTAGCAGGCGCGGCTAACGGAACGAAAAGGTTGCCCACGATAGGCAAAAACCACGCCGGGCTAGCGTGCTGCGGCTCTACGTCGCTACTTATCCAAAAAGACATAGCGTGCAGCGTGATAAAGGTCTGAAACGCCGTGCCCGCACAAAAAAGCGTGTCGTAAACGAGCGCAAAGTCCCGCCAGAACGAGGCCACTAGCAGCGTGCCGATCGAAAATGCGGCGAAAAAATTTACGCGCACCGGGTGGAAAAACTCCGCCTTGCAAGCCCCTGGGTATTTTATCAGCTTCGCCGCGTAACAAACGCAGATGAGCGCGTACGCAAGGCTAGCCGCGCCGCGTAAAATCTCAAAAACCGCGCCTGAGATATCAAATATCAAATTTAGCCGCTCATATGCGAGAGCTAGTCCGCCAAGCCCCATAACTACGGTGTAAAACATTATGGGGAAGTGCTGCAGCCAGATTGGTTTTTCATCCTGCGTTTTCATAATTTTTCCTTGTTTTTCTAAATTTTAGCCAAATTTTAGCGCAATTTCGGTGAGTTGGTCACGAAATAAATCAATGCTTAAAATATTTTGTAGCTAAATTTTATCACCGCGCTTTTACGTAAAAGAAAATATAATTAAACAAAGCCGAATTTAATCAATATGCGTATGTCGTTACGTATCGTGCATTTTATGAAAATTTCGGTATAAATACGCGTAAAAAAGAAAGGAAAACGCAATGCTAAGTAAAAAAACTAGGATAATAAGAGCGCTGATCGGACTAGCGATAATGATCGCAGGAGCGGTGTTTAACAGCTGGTGGGGGCTGGTCGGGCTCGTGCCGTTTATCGTTGGGGTCACGGGATTTTGTCCCGCTTGCTACTTTTTAAACCGCTGTTCGCTAAAGCGCTAAATTTAGCCGCGGTATACGGTTTTGCCGTACATCGGGCAAAAGGCGCGATAAATTTTATGGCGAAGCGGGCGAGCTTTAAATTTTAAATTTTAAATTCTCCACGCCTTGTTGCGGAATGTTAAATTTAAACTAGCCCTTTAAAGCTTAAAATTTTATCGCGCGATGCAGGGCGGAAATTTAATCTCGTGCCGCAGTCAATCGGGATGCCGCTAGCTATGTAAAATTTTAGCGCGTGCCGCTTTCGGCGCTCTTGTTGGAGCTGGCTTGCGCTCCGCGCCCGGCTACAACCAAACTCTATGATTAATTACACCTAGCTTCTTAAAATTCATCTTAAATTTGCTAAAATTGCAGCTAAATTTAAAATTTAAAGGAGCCAAAATGTCAAATATCTTAATCATAGGCGCGGGCGGCGTGAGCCAAGTCGCGACCGTAAAATGCGCGATGAACGCGGACGTTTTTACAAAAATCACACTTGCAAGCCGCACCAAAAGCAAGTGCGACGCGATCGCTAAGTTTATCAAAGACCGCCTAGGCGTGCAGATCGATACCGCCCAGATCGATGCCGACGATACGGACGCCGTGGTCGCGCTCATCAAAAAAACGGGCGCCGAGCTACTGCTAAACGTCGCGCTGCCGTATCAAGACCTAACGCTCATGGATGCGTGCTCTCGCGCCGGTATCCCATACATCGATACCGCAAACTACGAGCACCCCGACACCGCTAAATTTGAATACAAGCTGCAGTGGGCGAAGGACAGCGAGTTTAAAGCCGCAAACACGATGGCGCTGCTGGGAAGCGGCTTTGATCCGGGCGTGACGAACGTATTTTGCGCCTACGCGCAGCAAAATCTCTTTGACGAGATCGGCGAGATCGACATCCTAGACTGCAACGCAGGCGATCACGGCTATCCGTTTGCGACGAATTTCAACCCCGAAATCAACCTGCGCGAAGTAAGCGCAAAAGGCCGCTACTGGGAGCGCGGCGAGTGGAAAGAAACCGAGCCGATGCAGATAATGTTCAAATGGGACTACCCAAAAGTCGGCGTCAAAGATAGCTACCTGCTCTATCACGAGGAGCTTGAAAGCTTAGTAAAAAACATCAAAGGGCTGAAGCGAATCCGCTTTTTTATGACATTTGGGCAGAGCTACCTCACTCACATGAAATGCCTAGAAAACGTCGGCATGCTTCGTATCGACGAGGTCGAGCACAACGGCGTAAAGATCGTGCCGATCCAGTTTTTAAAGACGCTTTTGCCTGACCCTGCGAGCCTCGGCCCTCGCACGAAGGGTAAAACCAACATCGGCTGCGTGATACGCGGCTTAAAAGACGGTAAAGAGCGCCAAGTCTACATCTACAACGTCTGCGATCACGAGGCTTGCTACGCCGAGACGGGCGCACAGGCGGTGAGCTACACGACTGGCGTGCCTGCGATGATCGGCTCGATGATGGTCGCAAAGGGCATCTGGAGCGGCAAAGGCGTCTTTAATATGGAAAATTTCGACGCTAAACCTTTCATGGACGAGCTAAATAAACAGGGCTTGCCGTGGGAGATTATCGAAATGAAACCTGGCGAGAGATACGAAGTTTAAATTTGAGGCTTGTCTTTTTCTACTTATACTTCGTTGAAATTTGATTTTTAATGCTCACGTATCAAATATACGCTCCGCTTAAAAATCAAATTTCGCCTCGTCTAAGCGAAAAAATACTGCGCCTTATTTTGGTGGGTATATTTAAATAGATTTGAAATTTCGCTCTACGACAGACTGCATGTATAGTCTTGGAACGAAATTTACTTCAAAACATTTAAAATCATCTCACGATACTTCGCCCTATCTTTAATCGCATTCAAATTTAATTTAGCTAAGCAGTTTACCTGCCTAGCCTACTTTTAAAAATCAAATTTCATCTCAGCTAGGCAAAAAATACTGCGCCTTATTCTGCTACGTTTAAATTCTAATTCAAATTCACTCAGTCATGTATTTCATATATGCTCTCGCCCTCAAATTTTAATTCGTCTCAATCGGGGACAATACCGTGCGTCGAATGCTGCTTTAAATTTAGCTATAATCGCATAAAATTTTATCGGAGTAGATATGAAACGAATTTTAAAAGCGCTGATTTTTAGCGTGGCATTTTCATTTCTCATTGTGGGTTGTGCTAGTAAAACCGCGCCCGTAGAGCTTGAAGGCAAGGAGCAAATTCGCGCGATCCAAATAGAGGCAAACCGTACGGTAATGATCGGTGACGCTTACGACTACGAATTTAGCAGTGATTATCGCGCGGCGAAAGCGGAATTTGAGCACCTAAAATCGCTCTATTCACATGCAGTGGAGGTAAATAGAATTTCGATCGCTACGGATGCATTTAATGAACCTCACGCAAGCGCGCTACTTTTTGAGCTGTGGCTTGACCGCGAGAGCCTGCCGCTAGCAGATCAGCTTGTGCTTTACAAGCATCCAAATTTTACGGGCTTTAAAGATCGCGAAATTTTACAATTTAGCTTCAAAATTTTAGGCGTTCCTACGCGCGTAAAAGATCGCGATCGGATCCTAAAAAAATATGCGCTTGCTAAGCCGTTAAGTTTAAACGCGGTAGTATTTATTGATAGCGGCAGGCTGAGCGAGGAAAGTGTGCGTAAAAACGGTGAGATGCAAGACGCAGTTTTAACTATGTTTAGCCCCGTCTGGATGCCCGTCGCTGCCGTAATGCAAAGTCTCGGCGCGCTATTTGATAACGAGTAAATTCTGTCAGTAAAAATTTTGATGCTCGCTTGCTCTTACGTTGCAATATGAGGGCTGCGTTTTGGGCGGGTACGCCGCGAGTGATGTCTTGGATAATAGCTCTGTTTGTTTGGTTAAGCGCACTCGCGGCGTATTTTAATAAGTAAATTTTAAATTGCGGCGAAATTTTATAATTTATCGTCGCGTTCGGCTCTGTTTTAAACAGACGGGCGGTTTCTTAAATTTAAACTCTAGCTAAATTTAGACCGAAATTTTTAAGTAAACTTTGCTATAATCGCCGGAATTTTGAAAAAACCGAGGAGAAAATATGAAACTAATTTACGCCGCTTGCGTGCTAGCCGCTTTTGCTTCGGCTCAGACCGAAACTGTGCAGGTGCCGGACTTTGCTAAAAGCTCGATGAAGACCCATGAGCAGGCCGAGGAAAAACTAATCGCAAATGCCCTAAAAGGCGATCTAAGCCAGATCGCAAGCGATCTAAAGATCGATAAAACTCTAAAGGGCGGCGAGTCGCTTGTCATTAACGGCGCGCATTACAGAACGATCGAGGGCGACAGCACGCAGTGGAAAGAGGGCGATGTCGTGCGCCTGCTAAGCGGCAATAAGGACGGCAGATGCCTAAGCTCGATCATGCTTAATCTGCGCACGAAAACCGTCTGTAAATTTATGTGCGACGCGTATTAGGTGAGAATTTCGTCTAAACCACAAAAATCCACCGGCTCGTCGCAAGCTTCTTGCAACGACCGGCTGTTTCTGCTATCAAGCCCTAGTATAAATCGCTAAATATATGCCTATGAATAAAACGTTATTATATATTTTTTTAAAAGCGTTCGTTATGTTTATTGTCCTATATTTGTTCATTCCGCACCCAGAAGATGAAATTTATAATATGCTAGATATACGCATGTTTATTGGCTTAGTGTTGTTTTGTATCTGCCTTATATTGGATATTTAGTTTACATTTTAATCTCTATCTTTATGTATCGTATTTTTTGATGGTCGCCAAAATTGCATATCACAAATTTAAATTCTAAACGGCTTGACTTCGGTTGTTTTTATAATTTTGCTTTTAATATCGATAAATTCTGCTATAATAAACGCAAATTAAACAATGTCGTTAAAATTTAGCGCGGGGCGATAAAGCGAGTAAAATTTGTAGAGGCAAATTTTAACCCTGCCGCTCGGTACTTCAAACGGCAAATCAAGGAAAAAGATGCAAAAATTTAGAATTACAAACGGCAAATGTTCGCGCATGGATATTTTTCTGATCATGACGCTGGTTTATATATTCGGCGTGGCGTGCAGGTTTTTTTGGATATATTGGGCTAGCGGGATTGAGCAGTTTTCTTTCGACGGCGAGCTCATTATGACCACAAACGACGCCTTTGCGAACGCCGAGGGTGCGCGCGATATGATAGCGGGCTTTAACCAACCGGGCGATCTTAGCCCGTACGGCGCGTCGATCCCAACTCTAGCATTTTTACTTAGCAAAATTTTACCCGTCAGCTTAAATAGCATTACGATCTATATGAGTGTGTTTTTCGCGCCGCTGGTGGCCGTGCCGATTATTTTGATAGCAAAAGAGTATAAGATCCTGGGCGCAGGCATCATCGCGGCGCTGCTTGCTTGCGTGCTGCCAGGGTATTATATTAGGACTTTGGGTGGGTATTTCGATAGCGATATGCTAAATGTTACTCTGCCGCTGCTAACGCTATGGGCTTTGATTAGGCTCATAGGGCAAAGCGAGCAGAGTAGCTTTGCTTTGCCTGCCGTCTTTATGGCGTTTTATGATTGGTGGTATCCTAGCTCGTATTCTTTAAATATGGCGATTATAGTGATATTTTTAATCTATACTTTGATTTTTAATAGACGCAATGAGGCAAATTACAAAGCGATTATTCTTATGGTCGCAGCGGTCATAAAATTTAGCGCGTATTACGAAGGTGAGACAATAATTGTAAATTATATTTTATTGTTCAAAATCGCACTCATTGCATTGCTATATTTTTTAATGATTAAAATTCCAAGTCATAAAAGCAAAAAAGCTCTTTGGATTTTGGGTGCGATCGTCGTAATTATATTTATCATATTCGGTGGACTTGCGCCCATAGCAGTGCAGCTTAAAGCTTACATCTTAAAAGATGTAAGCAAAGAGGAAATTTTCTACTTCTACGGCGTTAGAAATACGGTTAATGAGGTAGAAAACGCTAATTTCATAAAATTTGTGCTTGAATCTAGTGGGCATCTATTTATATTTATATGCGCTGTAGGAGGGCTGGCTCTACTACTGATAAAATTCCGTTCGTTTATCTTAACACTTCCGATGATAGCACTTGGAATTTTAGCACTTTTTGGTGGAACTCGCTTTACAATGTACGCTACACCGATGATAGCGCTTGGATTTGCTTATTTTATATATTTCACGCTGAATTACTTTGAAATACGCACTTGGCTTAAAAGTACTTTGTTGGCTATTTTAACCTGTTTAGCGCTAATGCCTAGCATGGATTTTATTTATGAATTCCGAGTTGCGCCTACGCTTACGAAAGACTCCATAATGCCTCTTGCGGAGCTAAAAAATAAGGCTAGCAGGGAGGATTATGTGCTATCGTGGTGGGATTACGGATATTTAATCAGATATTACTCCGATGTAAAAGTAGTAGCTGATCCCGGAGGTAGACAGGCAGGAGAATACACTTTTATGAGTGCGTTTTCCTTTAATAAAGATGAGGTAACCTCTGCTAATATGGCAAGGCTTAATGTCGAATATATACAAAAGTCGCAAGGTAAAAAATTTGATCCTAAACTAGAAGATAAATTTAAACTAAATCTATATCAAATTCAAAAAGATTATGGCGAAGCCGATATCAATAAATTCTTAAGTTCTTTAAGCGATAAGAATTTCAAGCTTCCACAGAAAACTAGGGATATATATTATTATTTTGTACCGCACATGATAGATATATTGCCCAATATCTTAAGATTTTCTGCCGTAAATATAGAAACAGGTAAAG
This sequence comes from uncultured Campylobacter sp., assembly GCA_963523845.1. GTDB lineage: Bacteria > Campylobacterota > Campylobacteria > Campylobacterales > Campylobacteraceae > Campylobacter_B. The sequence continues at coordinate 7,893 of CAURFS010000005.1, forward strand.
AGTCTTGGAATCCACTGGCTGTTATAGGCTATGATATTGAAATCGGTGAGGATGGGAAAAGTGCTAGCATAAATGGCGAGTATATGTTACCTAGTGCCGATCCCGAATATCTGATTCATAACGGCAAAAAGATACCGATCAACACATATTATCAAGTGAGCGAGGTAAACGGTAAGCTCGTTAAATTATCTAAGCAATTAGATAAGAATTCCGATCTTTATGTGATATTCTTACCGGACTACGAAAGAATATTGATTTTAGATGAAAAAGTCTTTGAATCGACTTTCATTCAGCTCTTCGTGCTAGAAAATTACGACAAAGACTTGTTTGAGCCGATTTATCTAAGCAATTCGGCGCGGATTTATAAGTTACTAAGATAGTGTAGTCTAAAATTATATATGAAGTTAAACTAAAAATTCTACGCCTGAGCCTCGTATCTAAAAGTCAAGAAGAATTATTCGCGAAGTTAAGAGGCGGTTTTGTATTGCGTAAAATTTGTCATATATTAGAAAGAGAAATCGTTCTAATAATTTTAAATTCATTTGATGCTCATATCTCAGTGCATTTACCTTAAATTTACACGCGGTTTCGCTCTAGCTCGCTACTATTGCGTTACTTTTTTAAAAGGAGTAAATATGAGAAATTTAGTTGCAAAAGTGGCGCTTCTTAGCTCTTTAGCTGCAGTAAGCGCGATGGCGGAGGGGCTTTTCATAGGCGGCGAAGGCGGATACAATTTCAAAAACCAAGCCGCAGGTTTTGATGACGGACAGCCGCAAATCGGCGTTAAGGCCGGATATGACTTCGGCACGTTTAGAGCTTACGGCGGATATTTTTACGGATTTAAGGGCGAGGATTCCAGCTCGAATGCCAATTCGAAAAGAAAGGTTAAATGGAGCACGCACGATTTCGTAGCCGGTGCGGATTTTACGCCAGAGCTTTTCGGTAGATTTAAGCTAGTCTTAGGCGCTTACGCTGGACTTTCGGTGCTAGATACTGAAGTTAAAATAGACTATAGCAATGGCGGCTGGGTTAGAGCGGACGATACGCTGGGCGGCTTTATTTTGGGCGGCAAGATAGGTACTGCGTATGAGTTTGGCTCCAATAGCGAGATTGAAATGGGCTTTAAAGCAAGCAAGGCGTGGTATAAAGACGGCGATTATATCGAAGATAACGACGGTAAAAAATACGGCGTTTACGCAGGATATAATTATAAATTTTAAGAATTTTCATATTTGAGGCATACACTGCTTTCATAGAGCCTTGATGCTCGGTGGCTTTGCGGTGTGTCGGGTAAGGCTAGCTTCGTCGTAAAGCTTTACTAAGTTTTAGTAGAATCTTGCGATGAGGTTTAAATTATGATGAATTTAACGTCTTTAAATTCCATCATCAAATTTTAACTCATAGAATTTCGTTGATAAAATTCCATCTCGAGCTTTATCGGCGAAATTCCACTCCTGCGCTTTTGAATAAAATTTCGTTCGTTTTAGAGATTAGGTTAAAATTTTAATGACGTCAAAAGAAATTTTAGATAAAATCAACACTTTCATACCAAAATTTTACTCAAAGGATAGAGATGAAGAGTTACGTTACGGGCTTTCCGCGTATTGGAGAGCAGCGCGAGTTAAAGAAGGCTTTGGAGAGCTATTGGGCGGGCAAGTGCGATTATGACGCGCTAGAGCGGGTTGCCGCAGAGCTAAAAGATCGCCACATCAAATATCAGCTGGATGCTTGGAGCGGCTTAATTAGCGTAAACGACTTTTCATACTACGATCTGATGCTCGATACCAGCGTGCTTTTCGGCGTGATCCCGCAGCGCTTTGCGGCTCTTTCGGCGCATGAGCAGTATTTTGCGATGGCGCGCGGCAGTAAAGACGCAGTCGCGATGGAGATGACGAAGTGGTTTAACACAAACTACCACTATATCGTGCCCGAGATCTCGGCGTATACGGAATTTAGCCTAAATCCTAGTAAAATTTTAAGCGAGTACAAGGCCGCGAAGAATAACGATTTTAAGGATTCCTGCGCGCTAAAGATAAATTTAATCGGACCTATTACTTACTTGGCGCTTAGTAAATCAAGCGACAAAAGCGATCCGCTCGTGCACTTAGACGCCCTTATCGCGAAATATGAGGAGCTACTAAAGCTTCTTAGCGAGCTTGATAGCGAGGTTGTGGTTCAGATCGACGAGCCGATTTTCGTAACGGATCGCGCGGCTGAGCTAGCGCCGAAGATCGCACCGATTTATCAGCGCCTAAGCAAGGTCGCAAGCAACGTAAAAATCATCTTTATGACCTATTTCGAGCATGCGACCGAGGCCGTACGCGAGATAGTAAAGACCGATGTTTGGGCGATCGGGCTTGATTTCGTTTACGCAAGCGAGGAGAATATCAAAAAAGAGCTTCAAGCTTTAAAAGACGCTAAGACCGTGCTCTTTGCGGGCGTGATCGACGGGCGTAATATCTGGAAGAGCGACATCGACAAAAAGCTAGCCCAGCTCAAGGCCATCGAAGCCTACGTGCCTAAAGAGCGCATCTACGTGGGCACCTCCTGCTCGCTTTTACACGTGCCTTTCACGCTAAAATACGAGGACAAGCTAAGCACCGAGATCAGATCCTGGCTAAGTTTCGCGGTCGAAAAACTAAGCGAAATTTCGATTTTGACCCATCTTTTCTTTGAAATTCCGATGTGCGAACACGGCATGAAAGCTTACGAAGAAAATCAAAAATCCGCTAAAACTCGCGCTAGCTCGCCTCTAATTCACGACGAGCGAGTTCAAAGCCGCGCCGCAAATTTAGATAAATTCGAGCGCGCCGATCGCTACGAGGATCGTATCAAGGTGCAGAAAAAGGAGCTAGGCTATGGAATTTTGCCTACCACTACGATTGGCTCCTTCCCGCAGACTGCCGAGCTTCGCCAGGTTCGCAACGCCTATAAAAAGGGCTTAATTGGCCGCGAAGCCTACGAGCGCGACATCAAAGCCTACATCGACGACTGCGTTAAATTTCAAGATGAGATTGGTCTGGACGTACTGGTTCACGGCGAGCCGGAGCGCAACGATATGGTCGAGTATTTCGGCGAGCAGATGAGCGGATACGCGTTTAGCGCCAACGGGTGGGTGCAGAGCTACGGCAGCCGCTGCGTGAAACCGCCACTACTTTTCGGCGACGTGAGCCGCCCAAAACCAATGACCGTGGAGTGGATCAAATACGCTCAAAGCCGTACTAAAAAGATTATGAAGGGCATGCTAACGGGACCTGTTACGATGATGAACTGGAGCTTTGTGCGCGACGATAAGCCTCGCGAGCAGATAGTAAAGCAGCTCGCACTTGCGATTTTTGATGAAATTTCGGATCTGCAAGACGCGGGTATCAAGATCGTTCAGGTGGACGAAGCTGCGTTTAAAGAGGGCTATCCGCTTAGATCCGAAAACATCCCTGCATACGAAAAATTTGCCGTTAGTGCCTTTAAACTCGCCGTCAGTGCCGCAAGCGCTCATACGCAGATTCATACGCATATGTGCTATTCGGAGTTCAACGACATAATCAAAACGATAGAGGCGATGGATGCCGACGTCATCAGCATCGAGACTGCTCGCAGCGGCAACGAGCTGCTTCGAGTTTTCAAATCGGTCGGTTATAAACAAGAGGTTGGTCCGGGCGTTTACGACATCCATAGCCCGCGAATTCCTAGTGTGCAGGAGCTCGTAAGCCAGATCCGCGCGCTACTTGAGGTGCTTCCGAAAGATCAGCTATGGATCAACCCGGACTGCGGTCTAAAAACCCGCAAATGGGAGGAAGTTCGCCCTAGCCTAAAAAATATGGTCGAAGCGGTAAAGATTATCCGCACAGAAGCATAAATTTAGCGTGAAAAAAACTTTGCTGCCAGGCAAAATTCCACCCGGCAGCCCTATTTCGCGATAGAATTATGCAGAGCGTTTATTTCGAATATAGACCGTTAAAACATCTGGGCGAAATTTTACTTCGAACGAGTATTAAAGGGCGGTGAGAGATTTCTACGCGTCTGCTTGGCAAGCATATTTGATAGCTGCTAAACGAATGCGGCGGTATGAAATTTCGCGCGAGATTTACGACTTTTGCAGTTGGGTGGGCGCGGGATTTTTTTAAAATGCGGCGTAAAATTTCATCTCGACTGCTAGCTTAGAATTTCATCGCAACTGCTCGTTTGATTGAAACGCGGAGCGTAAATTTTATCGTGATTGCCCTAAGGGCAGGTTGAGGCAGGCGATAAAATTTTAAAATTTTCGCAAATCAGTTCTTGCGCACACAAACCTCGCCAGCCGAATAAAAAACGCTGAAATTTGCAATTTTACGTGCGTTTTATGAACTGTTCGCGCCGCTAAATTAGAATTTCAAAACACGAGCCAAAGCCGGTATCTTTGCGCTAGAAATTTTAAATTGCAAATTAAAATTTACATTATCTCGTTAGAATGGCTGGATTGCGAAGCAAGATTCGGCTCTGCTAGGTTAAATTTCAGCCAAGTCAAAATCTATGTAGCCGCATTAAATTTACGACTAATTTCGCCTGGCTAGCCTGAAGTTGCGTCGCGTTAAATTCGAGTTAGAGCCAAAATTTTACGACGCGGAACTCATTGATTTTAACTTGCGTTTTGTTCGAAAGAGCGAGGCTAGCGCAAGGCGCGTTTGCGTTACCATAAAATTAAAAGAGCCTTTATGGCGGCGCAGATCTGTAATTTGCAGTAAAAATTAAAAGCCATGATTTTGGCTTATAAGGCGCAGGCGCAGCTTTTAGATGGTTTCTATCACGCTTTAAAGTGAGATTTTACTTAGTAATTTTGCGCGGCAGATTTTAACGGGCGGAATTTTATTATCGCTGCAAAATTTTTTGGCTTTTAAAATTTTGCTTTGTAGAATTTTAGCTCTCATAGTTGTGATGAAGTGCGGCTCATCTTATTTCATAAGATTTTAGCGGCATCGCGCGCCTAATTTATATGGCATGATTCCAAAAGGCGCTTATTTTGAAATCCTGCGGGTAGAACCTATGAGACTGCATTTGCGAGCTTTTGTAAGAATTTGATGGCAAAGCGCTCAGCGCGTTTAAAAATTTTATTCGTGTGTAGAGCTCTCATTTGCGTTTCAAATTTTGCCATTGTGGCGGAATTTTGCTCACGTGGCAAGGGCTTGCTGCAAGCTGTCCGTGAATCTAAGGATTTGGGCGCTAAATTTATTAGCGCATTTAATGGCGCAATGCTGCGCCTGCGCATAAAATATTGCGCTGCAAGCGATTAAAAAAAGTTTTTGGCTTTTTCGCTTCGTATAAATCTCACGCCGCAAGCGTCTAAAAGCCCGCAAGAGCTTTAAAAATTTAAATTGGAAAGATTAAATGACATTTTTTTCGCCCGAGTTTGTCCTTGCTTTTTTAGCGTTTTTAATCGTTTATTGGACGCTCAAAAATCATATTTTCGCGCAAAAAATTCTGATCCTGCTGGCAAGCTACGGCTTCATGTGCTCCGTAAATCCACGCTTTGCACTGGTGCTTGCAGCCTATAGTGCTTTCGTATATTTTGCAGGGGTGTGTATCGCTCGCGCCAATCGCGTAGTCGCGAAAGCCATACCGTCCGCAAAGCAGTCTTCGCATAAGAAAAAGCTCTCGCGTAAAGCGGCAACCAAGCAGATGGGCGCAACAAAACAAGCTCGCATAGCAAAGCAGATGCAAAAAGCGGGGCTAGCGAAGCAGATTCCGTTACCAACTGCGAAGGCGCGCGCAGTGATGCTTGCGGCAGCTACTGGTGGCTTATTTTTTCTCGCGTTTTTTAAATATTATGGCTACGTCAGGGAGTTTTTCAATGCCGCGCTTGCTGCGCTTCACCTAGGTGCCGTCGATAGCGTGGCGTTTCCGCTTGGAATTTCATATTATGTTTTTATGTCGATCACCTATTTCGTCTCGGTTTATAGGCGCGAATGCGGCGAGCGGGGCTTTTTGAGCTTGGCGTGCTTTTTGGCATTTTTCCCTAGCGTCGTGATGGGTCCTATCGGGCGCGCTAGCGCTGCCAAGGGCGTAGAGCCAGTACTGCCGCAGTTTGATCGCTTCAAGCACTTTGGCAATGCCGATGAAATTTATGTGCTTATAATTTTTGCCTTAGTTAAGATGTTGCTTATTAGCGGCTATTTGGGCGCGTATTATAGCGATGTGATTTCGGGCGTTTACGGCGATGAGCCTGAGTCCTCCGCGGCGCAAATTCTAGCCGCACTGCTGCTTTATGGCGTGGTGCTTTATACGAATTTCAGCGGTTTTATCGATATGGCGCGTGCGCTTGGACTTGCGATGGGCTTTAAGCTGCCACAGAATTTTAATATGCCCTATGCGGCTAAGAATTTAGGCGAGTTTTGGGATCGCTGGCATATCAGCTTATCCACGTTTATACGCGATTATATTTATATCCCGCTTGGCGGCTCGCGCAGGGGTTTTGCGCGCACCTGCGTAAATTTGCTAATCGCGTTTGCGCTATCTGGTATCTGGCACGGCGCGGGATTAAATTTTTTGATTTGGGGACTTTTGCACGGAGCAGCGCTTGTGTTTTTAAAATGTCTTGCCAAAGTGGGCGTAAAGCCGCTAAATCCGCATTTGGCGCTTTTTTGCACCTATATTTTTGTAAGTTTCGCTTGGATTTTTTTCGCCAATTCCCTTCCGGATGCGGCGGCGATTTTGAGCGCTTTTACCCGCGCGCGAGCTTTCGGAGATATTAGCGAGCTAGCGACGCTTGCGGGGATTTTAGCGGGGATTTTTGTTTATCCTAAAATCTCAGCTCTTAAAGATACTTTGATCGCGCTTTTTGCCGAGCTGCCGTTTTTACCTAAAGCTCTCGTGCTCGGCATGATCTTCACGCTGATTTTTGCGCTGATGCCAAGCGGAATTCCAAATTTCATCTACGCAGGATTTTAGATGCTTAGGTTTGTTTCGACTCTGCTTTTTGCGCTGCTTTTCTCAGCATTTTTTATGCAAGGCTCGCTGCTTTATTATTTGGAGCAGCGATTTCACGATGATTTCGGGCTAGAAGAATGGCTGCGCCGCTCGCCGTTTCGCGTAGGCGGAGAGATCTACGAAAAGATTGCAAATGGCGCAGATAAGCTTGAGCAGCGTATCAAAGGTGAGGACATTAGCAAGGATGAGGACGCAAGTCCGCATAGCGGAAGCAAAAATTTTAAAAAACCTGCGCAAGATCGTATGGCGGAAAATCAAGCTTTGCAAAGCACGAGGGCGCGAGATCACGATGCTTCACAAAGCGTTAAGCCGCAAGGTAGCAAGCCGCAAGCCCATGCCGCGAAGAATTCCGCTTTAAGTAATTCTACGCATCATTTAAAGACGCGCCATTCGGTGCAGGAGCCTTACGCACAAAATTCCATCCCTCAAAATTCTACTTCGCAAAATTCCGTGTCACAAAGCCAGACTACAACAAGCTCTGTGCCGCACAGCTCCTCTGCGTCGCAAAATCCCGTCACGGCAAGCGCAACCTTGCAAAGCGGCGAAAATTCCGATTCTCAACTCCCTGCTACGCAGGCCTTGGAGCAGAATTTAACGGTGCAAAGCTCCGCGGAGATCGATGCTAAAATTTCGCTTAGCGACGATGGCAAAATCCGTCTAAATGCAGGCGATGAGGTGCTTTTTATGGGCGATAGCCTGATGCAATACGTGGGGATGAATGCTAAGAAATTTTTCCCGAAGCGAAGCCTGAGGGTGATCGATCTTAGCAAGCAATCTACGGGGCTTGCGAGTAAGAAATCCTTTGACTGGCAAAAGACGCTCGATACCGCGCTTCGCGAAAACGGCGGCGTTAAGCTCGTAGTCGTGCTGCTGGGCGCCAACGACGTCTGGGAGTATCGCGCAGGAGGTAAAACTTATGGCATTAAAACGCCGCGCTGGCGGGAGTTTTACGCCTCAAGAGTGCGCGAGATCTACGATACGGCGCACTCGCACGGTGCGGGAGTGCTGTGGCTAGCGATGCCGTGTATGCAAAAGCCGGATTTTGAGGAGAAAACGCAGCTGCTAAATCAAATATATGCCGACGCTAGTATGGCGCTTGGCGGGTATTTTATGCAAACAACCCCGCTGGTGTGCGAAAAAGGCGTCTATAAAACCTATCTGCAAAGCGGCTCCAAGCTCGTGCGCGTGCGCCAAGACGACGGCATTCATATGAGCAAAGAGGGTTGCGAAGCGGTAGCGAAAGAAATTTTATCAAGGATTGAAGTTGAGTAAATTTATAGTGATTTTATTTGCCGCATTATTGGGCGGATGCGCGGCAAACGCAGGCGTCCGCGGCATAAATTCCGCAAACGCAAAAAGCTCTGCGGGCTTTGGAGTGAAATTTTTTGGCGATTCGCATTTAGGAAGCGACGCGCTGATAGATGCTTTCAGACATGGTTTTTTCGTGCAAAACAGCGTCGGCTTCGTGCCTGCAATGATGCCTAAATATCACAAAAGCGAAAATATAGAATTTAAGCAAAGCGGCTTTAATGTGATCTCGTCTCGCACCGAGCAAGATCCCGATTTCCCGTTATGCGGAGTGATCGCTACCGGCAAAAAGGGCGCTAATGTGCGACTGGAGCTAAAGCAGCTTAGCGGCGATTTTTACGTCGAAATTTTGCATAAATCGGATCAGAGTGGCGAGATTTTTCGCGTGCGCGATGCAAGTGGGCTAAGCGCGTATATTTCGCAAGAAGTGCCGCAGAAATGGGAGTATTCTAAGCTGCGACTTAGATTTCCGATCGAAATTAGATCGCTGCGTGATGGAGCAGAGCTTGGAGGATATAAAATTTATCGTAAAAACGCGCGCTTTGCAGACTCTTGTGCGAGCAACGGCGCGTTTAGCAACCTCTATGAAAAATGGGGCGCAGATGCCTTTGGTAGGGATTTTTCGGGACTTAGATACGATCTCGTAGTCATCGCTTACGGCACAAACGATGCGATGGATCCGAAATTTGACGAGCAAAAATTCTACCAAAGCGTCCGTGGGCTGCTTCGCTCCGTCCGCTCCGCAGCTCCTGGTGCAAAAATCCTGCTCGTAGCGCCGCCGCGAAGCCCTAAAGTGCCAAACGCCTCACGCGCTGCGGAGGTGCTAGCGCATCTAGCGCGAGACGAAGGGGCGATGTTTTACGACATAGCCGGTCTTATGGACGAGGATGGCGGCTGGCGTGGCTGGCGCGAGCGTGGGCTTATCCGCCCCGACGAGATCCACTTGCAAAAAGAGGGCTACGAAAAAATCGGCGCAGCGTTGGCGACGAAATTGCGCGGCAGGCTTTAAAATTAATCTTTAAATTTAGGCGGCTCGCCGTAAAATTTACAAAGTTCGTCGTTAAATTTAAAATTTAGCGGCAGTAAGCAAAGCTGCACCTACTCGGATTTCGCCGCTTAGATCCGCGCCGCGAAATTTAAATCGGAAGCTGCGGCTTTAAATTTACGCGTCGATAGGCTTGATGCCTGTGCTTTTAAAATATGTCGCCCAAATTTACGCTTTTAATTTGGATTAAATTTGCGCGGTTGCGGCTCGGAACGCTAGTCGGGTTCTGCGATGCGTGCGCTGCGTAAATTTAGCGCTTAAAATTTCATTCGCATGGGTTGCGACAAAGCGCGGCGAGCTAAATTTAAAAGAAAGCAAAAAAGGAAGCAGATGATATATCTTTGCGGCGATACGCACGGCATAAACGAGATCGGCAAAATAACGAACAAAGCCTTTACTAGCGGGCTTAGCGCTGATGATTTCGTCATCGTGCTCGGAGATTTCGGGCTATTTTGGAGCGAGCGGATAAATGAGTTTCTAGCGCGCAAAAATATAGAAAGGTATTTTCCCACCACGCTTCTTTTTATCGACGGCAACCACGAAAATTTCGATATGTTGGATGAACTGCCGCGCGAGCGAAAATTCGGCGGCACCGTGAGCGTGGGCGGTGAAAACATATTTTGGCTGCGACGCGGCGAAATTTACGAGATCGCGGGGCGGCACTTTTTGTGCTTCGGCGGCGCGCTTAGCGTCGATAAGGCGCATCGGATACCTGGGCTTAGCTGGTGGGCGCGCGAGATTCCGAGCGAGGAGGAGTTTAGCTACGCGATGCAAAATGCGCGCGATTTCATCGCCGCGGGCGGGCGGATCGATGCGGTACTGAGCCACACGGCGCCGGGGTTTGCGATGAAATTTTTAAAAGAATACCTCTGGTGCGGCAAAAGTACTCCCGATAAAACGTCTGAATATTTAGAGCGGATCTTTGAGCTCGTAAGGCCTGAGCGGTGGTATTTTGGACACTTTCATGGCGATAAGAAATTCCACGCGCACGGCTGCGATTTTTATCTCTGCTACGATGAAATTTTAAAATTTGAGGATTAGTTTTAGGCTCGCGACAGCAAAATTTAAAGCTTGCAAACGACGAAATTTCGCCCATAAATTTTAAATGCTGAGGCGCGTGAAATTGAGCCTTTATATTAAAATTTAAGCTAGTTTGGCTACAATGTGGCACTTTTTTTAGAAAGGAATAAAGATGAAGGTTGTAATTACTTATTGTAATTCTTGATCTTATAGACCGCAAGCTCTCCGTGTGAGAGATGAAATAACAGGCGTCTATAAGGATGCAGTTGTCGAGTTGGTCCCTGGCGGCAGCGGAGACTTTCTAGTAGAAGTTGACGGCAGAAAGCTTTTCTTCAATAAAGATTTTGCTAAGCCTCGTTTCCCAAGTGAAGGTGAAATTTTAAATCTAATTAAAGTTGCAGCCTAGCTCAAAGCCCGAAAGCGGGTCGTAAGATTTGCTTTCGGGCGTTTTTATACTCAAATTTCAAATCCGTAAATTTAATCGTCAAATCATTTTAAATTTTGCCAAATCAGCGCTACGCAAAATTTAGATAAATGATCTCGCATTTCGGCGAATTCGAAAAGCTATTTTAATCAAAATTTACGCGACGATCGCGGTTTAAATTTTTATCGCTCGGAGTTATAAATTTTAAAAGAAAGAGGAATTTTTGCGAAATCAAAATTTCGCAAAAACAGGGGGGATTATTTATTTGCGCGCTCGATATACTCGCCGCGGACGGTATCTACGCGGATGACCTCGCCTTCGAGCACGTGAAATGGGATCTGTACCACGGCGCCGGTCTCAAGCGTGGCGGGCTTTTTGTTGCTACCCTGCGTATCGCCGCGGAAATTTGGCGCAGTTTCTACGATCTTAAGCTCCACCACCTGCGGCACATCTACGCCGATCGCTTTGCCGTTATAAAACATTATATTTACCATCATACCATCTAGCATCCATTTTTTTGCCTCGCCCACGTCCTCGTCGCTAATTGCGATCTGTTCGTAGCTATCGGTATCCATAAACTGACACGCCTCGCCGTCGTCGTAGAGATACTGCATCTCTTTTTCCTCAAGATTCGGAGCTTCGCATTTATCGCCCGCGTGGAAGGTCTTTTCAAGCACCTTGCCATCGATGAAAGATTTTATTTTAACGCGCACGAAAGCTGGCCCTTTGCCCGGTTTTACGTGTTGGTATTCTATGATTTTAAACGGAATTCCGTCCACCTCGATTTTTAGACCTTTTTTTAGATCGCCCATTGAATAAGCCATAAATTTCTCCTTAAATTGATAGGGCGCGATTATAACAAATTTTATTTTAAATTGATATAATTGGCGAAATTTTAAGGGGAGGAAAGCTATGAAAAAAATCATCTACGTCTTGGCTGCGTGTGCGGCTTTTGCGCTTGGCGCGAATGCGAACGAAGCGGAGTTCGTAAAAAACCTAAAGCAAAGTCTAAATGATAAAAACGCTCAGCTCATCTCGATCGATAAGCTAAACTCGCTAAACGGGCTAAATTTACTGATCGTCCGCTCGGGCGACAAAAAAGAGGCATTTTTGGCTAGCGACGACGGCAAAAGCCTAGTGGCAGTAACTGAGGAGCCTAAGCTTGCAGACGCGGCGGATGCGGCGCTGTTTAAGATGAGAACTCAAATTTTAAAAGACGCCAGGGACGCTGCCGCGCTTGAGCTGCTAAAAAGCATAGATCCCGCGAGATTTGCCTATATCGAGTCGTTTGATAAAAATAATCCCTACGTGACCTACATCGTGGGTGATCCGGAGTGCCCGTATTGCGCCGAGGAGATGAAGAGGATCACGAAGCATCTTCGCAACAGCAACGTAAAATTGATCTTTGCGCCGGTGCACGGCAAGAGTGCGTTTATCAAATCGGCACTGATTTTAAAGCAGCTGAAGGCTCTCTCTCCGAGCGATCAAAAAGGCGCGATCGACGTGATCGAGAAATACTACGACAAGGATGTGCAGGTAAGCGATGCGGACGTTTCAAAAGCCGAGCTTGACGCCGTATATGCGGACACCAAGACGCTGTTTTCTAAAGGCGTGATCAAATCAGTCCCATACGTGATCAAGGTGAAAAAATAGTCTAAATTTTAGGAATTTAAAGCGCGAGGTTTGTGCGCGAATGATACAAATTTGCAGCCTTTGCGACGAGGGTCGCTCCGATATGCAAAGATAAACTTTTCGCGATTTGTTTGCGAGAGGTGCAAGCTTGCGTGCAGATGGCACGCTGTCTGCCTATCCATAGCGCCACTGTCCGCTCAACACACTTTCATACCGCCTATCGATAGCGCGTCTGCTATGCCTTGCGCTTACCTATGCTCTGCCCGTACCGCCCGTAGATAGCGTATCCGTCATTAACGCCTCATTCGTTTGCTTGCGGCATACCGTACGCGCACAGTACCGCTCGCCCGCGCCATATTTAGGCTTTTTTGGCGCGCAGTTCAAAGTAAAATTTTAAAATCCTCGAGCGAAAAGAGTAAAATTTTATCGCTTTTTAGGCTTGCTAGCTCGCCGCTAAAGCCGCTTTTAGAAAACAGCGCGAGCAGATCGGGCGCGAGGTCAGCTTTTTCACATTTGAGCATGAGCTCGTTTAGTATGTTTTTTGAAATTTTTCGCTCCTTGTATTTGCACTCGCCCGCGACGCAAAAGCTCTCAAATTTCGCGTAGATGTCGATCTCGACCTCTTTGTTCCAAAAGCTTGAAATTTGCGAAATCTCTAAATTTAAATACTTCGCGAGCAGCTCCTTGCTTAAAATTTCAAACCCGAGTCCCGCGTAGGCGTTGAAATCCGCTT